>JAUXIP010000031.1 GCA_030620935.1 Deltaproteobacteria bacterium
AGCATTGTCTCCGTGCCGCCAAGAGGCATCGGAGGACTGGCATGATAGCGGGGATAAAATCCATAGCCGGGATAGAAGATCGTAATATCAGGCCCTTCCACCCATGCTGCTGGTATCCACGTCATGGGAGGATGCTTGCCGACAACAAATCGTCCATTGCTGTCAGTCAGCACTTCTTTGGCGTCCAAGAACAAATATTTTTTGTCTGCAATAGCAGGGATTACGCTGTCCCAAACTGCAAGCACAACGGCTCCTTCCAGAGGTTTCTTGCTCTCCGCGTCGATCACCCTGCCCTTGTAAGGGCCACCTGCAAAGAAAGGATTAAAGAGACCGGGGCTGGCCAACACTAAATAAAGCAGAGAAACAACCAACAGAATCGATTTAGAGCTGCGCCTCATGACTTTACCTTCCTAAACTTAAAAATCTTGGATTTGCCATATCCCGTTACTGTCCCGCACAAAGAGAATATACAATGATGATTCCACCTCTATTTATTAAGGAACGTACCGGATTGGATCTCTAGAGCCTGCCTCCTTAAATCCCTTCAGCCTAAGTTGGCAGCTATCGCAAAGGCTGCAAGCGAGGCCGTCTGGTGTGGGGTCGTAGCAGCTCCAGGTGAGAGAGTAGTCCACTCCCAGCTCCAGTCCCTTTTTTATAATCTCGCCCTTGGTCATCTGAATCAGCGGTGTGTGGATTTTTATTTTGAGTTTGCCTTCGACACCGGCCTTGGTGGCGAGATTGGCCATCTGTTCGAAGGCGCGGATATACTCCTCGCGGCAGTCGGGATAGCCGCTGTAGTCGAGCTGGTTGGCGCCGAAGAAAATATCTTCGGCTAAAATTTTCTCTGCTAGGGCGAGAGCAAAGGAAAGAAAGATAGTATTTCGCGCCGGGACGTACGTAGCGGGGATACCGTGAGCGATTTTTTCCGGACTTCTTCCCTTGGGCACTTCGAGTTGGTCGGTTAGGGCAGAGCCGCCGATAGCCCTGAGATCGAAATCAATGATCAGGTGATCATTGACGCCGAGAAAAGCCGCGACTTTCTTGGCTGCCTCGATCTCCCGCTCGTGCCGCTGCCCGTAACGAAAGGTAAGGGCATGGAGTTGGTAATCTTCTTTCTTAGCTACCGCCGCGGTGGTGGATGAATCCACGCCGCCGCTCAAAAGGATCACAGCTTTCTTGTCCGACATGTTTGAGCTTAAAGCTGTCTAAGCCCGTGTCCTTCCACGGGATAGCCCCTCTTGATCCAGCCGGGAAATCCCTCGTGGAGAACTTTCATGTTGCGATAACCCTTTTCGTGGAGAATGCCGTAAGCCAAACTGGCCAGGTGACGAGGGCACGCTCAGTAAAAAACCACCAGTTTGTCTTTCGGGATAATGGAAAGCTGCAAGGAGATCTCATTCAACGGAATAGAGAGGGAGCCTTTGATGTGGGAGGTGTTGTACTCTTGAGGGCTGCGGACATCGATGATCAGGGGCTTTTGTTTCTCGACAATTTGATCCACGAGTTCGTCCAGCTTGATAAATTCCGGGGTGACGCCCTCGGCGAGTTGGTGTTGGGCGAACTGGGGATATCGGCTCGGGTCGGCAAAAGTTTCCGCGGAAATAAGCAAGGTCATAAAAATAACACCTAGTGCCGGCCCAAAAGTTTTTCTAAGAGGCTTTTTCACGGCCGTGCCTCCTGGAAGTTACTATATCGCGCAAGCCCGCTCAAACTTTGGCGACCGAGTATCCGTTGGCCGTTAATAATCCAGGTGGGGAAACTCTGGATGCCCTTGATGGTGCAAATGGTGGCCGGCGGACCGCGGCGTCCTGCGGGGCTGCACTCTACGTATGGTAATCGATGGGCGGAGGCGCCGAACAGCTCTTTTTGTTCTTCACAGTGGGAACACCACGAGGCCCCATAAAATTTGGCGCCTGCCTCCGTTAGATGCTCGGCCAAGGCTCGGACGGTAGGATCTTCCGGTCGGGAAGATTTGCTCCACACTCCGGCATAGTGCAGGTGGAGCACTGTCACGAGAACAACACCGGTGGAGACTGTTTTTAAAAGCCAGGGACGCCAGGAAAACTTGAGGAGACTTTCGGGCCTTTGGTAGGTCACGATTCCAAGAATCACGAGCATCAATGATAGAGACGTTAGACAATAGGGACAAACCGCCTCTAGCGTGATCACCGATACCGAAGTCAAGTAGAGACTGTAGAGGACCCCGAAGAGCGCGATCGTCCAAGCGAATTTCCAGTGGAGATTCTCTTCTTTGATGAACGCTATGCCGGCGAGCGCGGCATAGGCAAGAAAGCCCCAAAAAGAGGTCGGCAAGCCGAAGAGCTTCGACCAGCGACTGGTCAAGACGACGTCGCATGCGCTTCCCACCGTGCATCCCGCCACGGCCTGCCCGGCCCAGTAAGTGAACGTAAGATAAGCGGAAAGCCCCATTCCGATCAGCGCCAGACCGAGCAGCGGCCAATTGGGGCCGGATCTTATCGGGCGCTGTTCTTCGCGCCCACTTTTGCGATTCTTTTTGCTCTTGGCTGCCTTGCCCATTGGGATTACTCCTTGTGTTGATTCAGTAGCTTTTTTAAATCTTGCCTGAGACGCCCGAGCGCTTCGGTGTCGTCGCTATGATAATAGCCCCGGATATGCCCGTCACCATCGACCAAGACAAACCGAGAGCTGTGCAGGATCACGCCGTTGGCTTCACTACCTCCCTCAGCAGGCACCGCGCTGAGACGGAACCCCTTTTGGACGAGATTATAAACCTCTTCTGTCTCTCCGGTCAAAAAGAGCCAACGGTCGGGATTGGCCTTGAAGCGCTCCGCGTAGCGGGAGAGGACTTCCGGGGTGTCCCGCTCCGGATCGACGGATATCGAGACCAGTTTCAGATCCGTCCTATCTTTCAAATCGTCTTGGATCCGAGCCATTTCTGCGCTTTGAAGGGGACAGGTGTCGGTGCAGCTCGTATAAATAAAATCGACGATCCAAACCTTGCCCCGAAGATCGGCTAAACGAATTTCTTTGCCGCTCCGTTCCGTAAATAAAAACTGCGGAACGGCACCAAAATCCGCCAATCCCTCAAGGGGCCTCACCGCCTGTCCCGCCGATCTCGGCCAGGGACCCACTTTGATCCACAGGATGGTGCCTAAAACTCCGGCCAACACGAGGATCAAAACTCCCCAAAGAAGGTAGTACGTTTTTAAGCGGTCCATTGCTAGCCCGGCGGAATTTTCTCGACTAACTTGCCGTCACTATAGACTTCGTATCCTTTTAGATGCAGCTCATAGCCGCTCGGCGGGTGATCGCTCATGTCCACAACCGTAAGATCCAGGATGATGAGAATATCATTCTTTGTGCCAACCGAGAAGGCAAGCTTAATGGGTCTTAAGGAGTTTTTAACCGGGGCTTCGCTTTTGTTTCTTTTCAACACGCCTTCGATAGCTCTCAGTTTTAAATGGACGGCCTCGAACGTGCCCGGCGCAATCTTTCCTCGGAAAATTATGGCCGATTGCTTCCCGGTATATTTTGTAAGATCGACCTTGCTCAAAGTAAGCTTCAATTCTTTCCAGCCCATCTGCCAGAATTTTAGTCCGATTTTGGGGCTAATGCGGACGGTATCGATTAAAATCTCGAACTTGGAAAAATCCCCTATAGCTTCACGATGGTCCTTGACGCGGACCTCCAGGATTCCTCCCCAGGCCTGCCCGGTAATGACTCCGGAGAGGAGCAGTACGGTGACTCCAAATAGGAAACCGTAAAGAGACAAGGTAATTTTACCCTTCGGGAAATTTGTCGATCGGATAGAATTCATAGTTGACACGAAATTCCTTTACATCGCTGGGCACATTCCCGTAGACCCGGAAGACGAGCGGCAGCTCTTTTTCCTCACCTGGGGCGAGCGTCTGCTGAATGAAACAAAAACACTGGACAATCTCCAAATGCTCTGAGGCCGGCTTTTTCGGCTCATCGAGATGGCGGGCTTTGGCGGTTATCGGCTTATCGGATAGGTTTTTCACCTTATAGAGAGTGTGAAGTGTTTCTCCAGGGGTGGCAAGAATGGTTTCTTGAACCGGTCGAAACTCCCAGGCAAGATTTTCCTTGACCTCGGCTTTGAATCTCACCCGGATCGCTCCGGCCCAGTTGGCGAAGACCTTCCACTGGTTGTCTTCGCTTATCAGTTCCAAGCTATCTTCACCTTCGATCATCGGGAGGATGCCGTGCTTTCTCATCGACTCTAGCTTTTGCTCGATCGCCTGGATCTCTTCTTTGGACAGTCGAGTCAAACGTTCCTCGTCAAAGTCGAGAAACAACTCCTCAAGCTTGGGATCTGCGGCGTTTGGAAGTCTGACCATGAAGCGGACCGTGGCCCGGTTTTCCCGAGTGTCGCTTTGGATATTCTGAAATGCGATCATCTGGGCCAGCTTGCGTGTCAGTTCCAAGGCTGCTCCCGAGAAAGAAGGATTTTCCCTGAGATAGTCCTTTTCACCTTTATTCTTACGGTCTTCCGCAGAGATCCATTGATAAGCCGTGTGGTAATCACGAGCATAGACCGCCGTGAGATACCGTTTTACGACTTCGACAGGGTCCTTGCGGGGAGCAAGGGATTCCACCATCGACAGATAAGCCAGCACAGGAACAAGCAAGGTGGCACATGCGGTCAAAAACAGAAAACCCTTGCGAAAAGTTCCTTGAACCATAAGATTTTTTCATTTGATCACAAATTGGACCCTATCGGTAGCATCGAGCTCGTTTTGATGATCATCCGCCACCACTCGGAGTTCCAGGGTGTGATTGTGGGGCTGGACTCCCGCGAGGGTCAACTTCTCGCTGGGAGAATGTCAAATCTTTTATAAGCCCGATTTTGCAATCCCTTGGCAGGTGCTTGGGCCTGTGGTAGCCATAGAATTGTAATTTAACTTCGTCACAATGGCCCTTTATCGCATAGGGATTCTCTGGTTCGCCTTTTTGCTGTTGGCTGCCTGTTCTCGCAGCGAGCAGATGGAGACCCTCTACGCCCAGCGCTGCTTGGGTTGCCACGGCACCTCTGGAGGAGGAGATGGACCTATAGCAGTCAATTTGCCCGTTCCTGTTCCGGATTTCCGAGATACCGTTGAAAAGAAAAAAGTTTACCAGATCCGAAAGATTATAAAGGAGGGTAAAGGAATCATGCCGGCCTTCGGCCCGGCGTTGGAGAAAGTTGAGATTCAAGACATGGTCCGGTTCGTCCGTATCTTGAGTCAGCAAGGGAGGAAACTTGATTGGTGGGAGCAATTCGAGCCTCTGGTTTGGGCCCACTGTAGTGTGCCGTGGGAGTTTGTGCTGGGTTACGATCAACGGCCCGACGGTGATTCCCCGTGAGTGACGGAAAAGGCTTCGGATTTTATCTCGTTCTTTTCGCTTCGACTTTAGTTCTCATCCCGGTAAATCAGACCTCAGGTAATGATAAGAGTACTCTTCCGCTTGCCGAAGAGGCTCAGCGGCGAGAGGTCCATATCCCGGTCAATGATTTTTCCTTGACCGATCAGAACGGCAAGCCTTTCCGATTCGGGACACTCAGGGGGAAGGTTGTTATCCTTAGTTTCATTTACACGAGTTGCCCTGACGTTTGTCCCCTGATTACCTCCAGTCTCCGCATGGTTCAGGGTAAACTGAGCCCGGTGGAGCGACAGTCGGTGTTTCTTCTGTCGGTCACTACCGATCCTGAAGTCGACACTCCAAAAGTTCTAAAATCCTACGCAGAGCGCTACACGGTGGATTTTTCTAATTGGGGGTTTCTTTCCGGAGACATTCAAGCACTCGCTGCTGTCTGGGAGAA
The DNA here is from genome assembly GCA_030620935.1 of Deltaproteobacteria bacterium. The sequence goes on from JAUXIP010000031.1 coordinate 5,804, forward strand.
CTTTGGTGTAAAGGTGGAGAGAAAGGCCCGCGGTCTTGTCGACCACACTTCACTTACGGCTGTTATTGACGGAAAAGGAACCATGCGCTTCGCCTACACCGGCACATCTCCAAATCATAAGGGCGTTCTCCAGGAAGTCCGCTCTCTTCTTGTGCGTCGTTAAAGCCTACGTTGCCGGATTGCTTTAATGAGGTCAGCTCTTGTTTGCCCCGGTACTTCCCCTTGCGGATCGGCTTTGTTATAGTGCGTTGCGCGGATTTGGTCCTGCCTTTATGGCTTCCGTTTTAATTAAAAATATCGGCACGCTTGTCACCGGAGATCTCAAGAAACCTCTGCGCAGCGCCGACTCGATCTACGTTGAAAACGGTGTCATAAAAACCATCGGCGGCGGTCTCAACCAAAAAGCGGATCAGGTGATCGACGCGTCTGGCATCACGGCGATTCCCGGACTGGTCGATTCCCATTCGCATCCCTCCATCGGCGAATATACGCCGGTGCAGAACTCCCTCTCCTGGATTACCAATTACATGCACGGCGGCGTCACGGCGCTTATCTCTGCCGGGGAGCTGCACATGCCCGGTCTTCCCTTGCCGCCTGACCCACGTACAGCGCTTTCGCTCGCGTTTGTCACCAAGCGGTGCTACGACAATCTGCGCCCCTCGGGCGTGAAAGTTTTCGCCGGCACGCTGCTTTTGGTTCCGGGATTGAGCGAAAAAGATTTTGACGAAATTGCCGCTGCCGGGATTCGCCTGGTTAAGTTCATCTTTTACGATTACAGTCGCCTGCCGGATGGCGAGGCGGCGCGATACGTTACGTGGGCGAGCGCACGAGGTATCAAGGTCAAGATCCATTCCGGCGGCGTCTCGCGCTCCGGTGTGAGCCAAGTGGCGGGTTTCGATATCGTTACCAAAATCAAACCGGATGTTGTCGGCCATATCACTGGCGGTCCGATTCCCATGCCGGAAGACGATATGACGCGGATCGTGGCGGAGACCGACTACTGCGTCGAGATCTGCAGTTCCGGCAACTACCGCATGACACTTAGCCTCATCCGCGCAGTAAAGGCGCACGACGCCTTTCATCGCGTGCTGATCGGCACCGATACGCCAGGCGGGACCGGCGTTATTCCGAGGGGTATGTTGCGCGAGATCGCCTTTTTGTCTTCTGTGGCGGAAGTCCCTCCTGAAGCCGCGGTCTGCATGGCGACCGGGAACGTCGGCCGCGCCCACGGGCTCAACATCGGCCTGATCGAAGAAGGATGCCCTGCCGACATCGTACTGCTTCACAAAATTCAAGGTTCGGTGGCAAAGGACGCTCTCGACTCATTCGCCAAGGGCGATCTACCGGGCATCTCTATGGTCATGATCGACGGCGAGATTAGGGTAATAGGCCGCAGCCAGCAAACGCCCCCGCCGGAACGTATCGCGGTGATTGAACCCTCACCCCTTCCCTCTCCCTCAGGGAGAGGGCGAGGGTGAGGGAAATGTGAGAACTATGGAATATGGCGTAGGACTTTTCCCGACGGAGCCGCTCGGCAAGATGATCCATCTGGCCAAGCTCTCCGAAGAGCTGGGCTTCAGTCATATTTGGATCGGCGACTCGCATCTGATCTGGCGCGAGGCATACGTCAATATGGCCGCTGTCGCGTTGAATACGTCAAAGGTTAAGATTGGCACGGGCGTTACCAATCCGCTGACGCGCCACCCTTCGGTGGTTGCCAGCGCCTACGCGACTCTGGAAGAATTTGCACCGGGACGGATGATCGTCGGCATCGGCTTGGGAGATAGCTCGGTTGAGACGATGGGAATGAAGCCGGCCAAGCTTGCGTATTTTGAAAAGACCTTGGGTCAAATGCGTGATCTTCTTGCCGGCAAAGAAGTTCGACTCGACACCGGCAAGATCCACATCAAGCATCCTTGCAAAGACAAAGTACCGATCTATGTTGCCGCCAGCGGGCCGAAGATGCTGGAGCTTTCCGGCAGGATCGCTGACGGGATCATCGTGCTCGTCGGTGTGGCCGACGAATATCTCCGTCAGGCGAAAGAAAGGATCGAGGCGGGCGCGATTGCCGCGGGGCGAAAACTCAGCGACATTAATCTTGTCCTTTGGGTTCCCTGTGTGGTGTCGGACAAGGCGCCTGCGAAAGACGCCGTGAAAGCACATGTCGCACGCGTCGTCGCCCATCCGCTTCCGTACGTGCTCGAAGAGAAGGAGCAAAGAGTTCTGGCCGACATTCGCAAGACCTACGACTACTACCACCACATGGAGCAGGAGGCGAACCACGCCGAGGTCATTCCCGACTGGCTGGTGGAAAAATTCGCCGTCGCCGGCACTGTCGCCGAATGCCGCGCGCAGGTGGAGCGGATTAAAAAGAGCGGCATTCAACAGATCGCCATCATTCCCTATGGCGCGCAAGGAGAGGAAAGAGCGGACACGCTTAGAGGATTTGCGAGGGCGATAAGCTAAACCCATCCGAATTTACTTGCTTTCGTCTGTCAGATGGCGCTTTGCTTCCTCATCGGACAGTGATTCCAGCTCTGCCAGCACGCTGGCTAGCTCTTTTTCTCCAACCTTCCTTCCCTCGTTCTGCAAGATAATCATTGCCATGTCTGCTACGGTCGGCGACTCGAACAGAGACTTCAGGGGCAGTTCTAATTGAAAGTCTTTGATTATTCGAGAAATAATCTGAGTAGCTGCCAATGAGTGTCCCCCCAACTCAAAGAAGTCGTCATGGATTCCTACTTGATCCAGGCCCAGTACCTCTGCCCAGGTTTTTGCCAACTCCTCCTCTATTGGAGTTCTAGGTGCAACATACGGAGCATTCAATTCGGGTCTGGAGTTGCTAGGAGTAGGAAGCGCTTTTCGGTCCACCTTGCGAGTTGCCGTTAGAGGTATTACATCCAGCATCACAAAAGCCGAAGGGATCATATAGTCGGGGAGCTTTTCTTTCAAAAAACTTCGTAACTCGCCGGTGTTAGGGGTAGTCTTTCCGGAAGGGACACAGTAGGCTACCAGTCGCACATCGCCTAAGTTGTCTTCTCGTGCCACTACAACGGCTTCCTTCAGGGCAGGAGACTCGACGAGGGCCATCTCAATTTCATCGACTTCGATTCTGTATCCTCTGATTTTTACTTGAAAGTCTTTGCGCCCAAGGTGTAGCAGGCACCCGTCTGGCAACATGCGTCCCATGTCTCCAGTACGGTATATCCTTTCATCTCCGCCTGACGGATCAGGCAAAAATACAGCGTCGGTAAGATCAGAACCACGCCAGTACCCTGGAGAAAGGTATCGAGTCTTGACCGCGATTTCACCTTCATTGCCGACAGCTTCTTTTCCCTCGTCATCCAGCAGAAGGATTTCGTTGTCCATAACAGGATAGCCAACCGGCGCCAGATTTCCCTTGATTTGAGTTGCTTTGTCCATGAAGGTCCAGCGGATGCTTCCGGTTTCAGAACTTCCCAGTCTGTTGACGAATATACAGTCTTTATCGAAATGTTTTTTGTACGATTCCACGTCATGCCTGTAAACTGGCTCGCCTCCCAAACGTATTATGCGAAGATCGCGAAACTCCTCTCCACGAGTTAGGTTCTGGAGAAAGTGGCGAAAGACTGTAGGCACAGAATGGTAAATGGTGATTTTCTCCTGTATCAACCAACTACTGAGATGAGTAAAGCCTTCCTCCTTGAGGTCGTACGGATAAAGTGTTGCCCCGTTCAACAGCGCGCTGAAAATGTCATGGGCACCGCCGTTGACGCTGAACGAATAAAGAAGAGTCAACCGGTCGTGTGGGGAGATGTGGAGACCATTCGTGTGATTCATGATGAAATGAAGCACGTTGCGATGAACATGGATAACCCCCTTGGGATTCCCGGTTGAACCTGAAGTATAGATGATCCAGCTAAGGTCGTCCGGCTTTACATCTATGCAAGGATTTTCGCCGGAAAGATCTTCTAGCTTGTCGATATTGATCAGTTGGTCTGCCGTTCCCGCTAAAGATTTGGCTAAGGACAGATTATTAGTGTTTGTCACAATGTGACTTGCCTGAGAATTTTCTAAGATATACTTGGCACGTGAATGGGGAAGCGACGGGTCCAAGGGCACATAGATTGCGCCCACCTTCAACACACCTAGGATTGCAGCGATAACCGGCGCGTCGTGTTCCATCAACAGCGCAACCGGTTCTTGCCCTGCGCCTCGCCGGCTGAGGATGGCCTGCGCCACACGATTGGAGGCTTTATTCAATTCGTCGTAGGTGAAATGATGTTTTCTGGACTTAACAGCTGATCGATCAGGATACTTGGCGACTTGTTTCTCAAATCGTTTGGGGATCGACTGCTCGATCTCTTCCTTGGTAAACTCGATGAACGTGCCTGTTAGGTGGAAGCATTTGGCTTGAATTGCACTGTCCGGATTCATTCCATCTTCTTCCTGCTCACTTACCCAGCTTTTAGAGGACTAGAGGCTATTCTTTAATTGTACGTTTGCCTCAGGCACAAAGAATTTGCAATCTTTGTATGGGTGGCAAACGGAATGCCATTTGGAGAGGGAGAAGACCCTGTGGCCTAAACTTTCTAATTTGCTTTAGGAATCACTAAGTTACCTCTTCTTTGGTCGTTGACGCAAAATTCTCTAACGGGGTATTCTGTATGTCTATATGGTAGATGGCGATCTCTGCCCGGTTACCGCTATTCAATAGCCCCCTTGAAGATAAAGTGGTGGCTACAAGCATTAAACTGTGACAAAGTTAGGCAGCGTTCCTACAGTTGATTTATGTTACATAGACAGTAAAGGAGGATCCAAACAATGGTCTCTTCCAATTCAAATAAGCTAGTAGGCTCCTTACTTCTGGCCGGACTATTACTGCAACCATTGTTAGCTCCCGGTATAGCCTTTGGCGAACCGGCTGAGGAACTTGTCCGATCTCTGGACGGACTCTCCGCTAAGGCGAGATTGGATAAGCTAGTAGAGGGTGCAAAGAAAGAAGGAAGGGTCGTCTTCTATGGCACAACGAATGCGGAGGATGCCCGGCAGTATTTAGCCGGGTTCAGGCGGCGCTATCCCTTTCTTAAGACCGACCATTACCGCGCCGGTGGCTTTCGGCTTGTTAACAAGGTTGTTACGGAAGCTAGAGCGGGGCGATACGAGCCGGACGTCATCCAGACAAGCTCTCTTGTCAGTTACGAAGTGATTGCTGCGAATTTGTTTGCCAAGTATTTTTCGCCCGAAAGAAAAAATCTGCGCAAAGAATTTTACGACAAGGACGGCAAATGGACAGCCATGCAGCACATACGCGTCGTCTTAGCTTACAACACCGAGACGGTCAAGAGTGACGAAGTTCCGAAAAGTTACCATGACCTTCTCAACCCTCGATGGAAGGGAAAAGTTGTTATTGACAACCAGGATCAGGACGTGCTGTCAGCGCTCATCGATGCTTGGGGAGAAGAAAAGGCCTTTGCTCTCTTTAGAGGATTCGCCAAGAATGAGGTAAACATAAGGAGGAGTCGGACCCTCCAGGCACAGCTCCTGGCAGCCGGAGAGTTTGAGATCGCCGCGTTCCTGCACGGGTACAGACCGGCGGAGATGAAAAGAATGGGAGCACCGGTAGGCCTGGTCGCGCTTGAACCTTTTGTGAGCAAACCGAGCCCGCTGTTTTTGGCCAAGCACTCTGCCCGTCCCAACGCAGCGATTCTTCTTTACGACTACCTTCTCTCCGAGGATTGCCAGAAGATCGTGGGAACTAAGATCGGACGGGGTCCTGTAAGAATTGGAGTAAAGCAAAAATACCCGGAACTTCAGCGTGAGCGATATCAAATTGTCAATCCGGAAACTTCCGGTCCGAAACTACGCCCCCT
>JAUXIP010000369.1 GCA_030620935.1 Deltaproteobacteria bacterium
CCCCACCCGTGATCCAAAACAATGCTTTTGCCATTGAAGAAATACTCATCCTGCAATACCACCTTGCCGTGATTGGCCGCAACAATGCGAGACCCGAGAGCGACCCTGAGATCCGCCCCGCTATGGGGAGATCGAGGTGACCCATTGATCACCCTGCGCCGGCCAAAGGGGGAGGTCATCTCCCCTGGGACAGGAACGACAAAGAGGCCCTGCCACCAACGCTGTCTACTGGAGCGGGACCATAGACCCATCAGCTTGTTTCTCTCCCGCCGGATTCTTTTTAAGGTGGCTTGATCAAATCGATCAAAGGCATCAGGAACCGATAGATGCTCCGTCGGAAATTTTTTCTTCTTCACGCGCAGCAAAACCGGCACTTGCCTCCCCCCTATCCGCCGGGCCCTAATGATGATCTTCGTCAGCCCCGGCTTCTCTTCAAGGTCCACTCCTAATAGGGCACGGTGGGAGCCTTGCGACTCTGCGGGGAAAAAGGGTATTTCCACACCGTTTCTAAGGGCCTGCACCCCCCGGAGGTCTTGTCCCCTAACGTGGATCGCCACAACATCACCTTGAAATGCCTCCAAAGAGTCAGGGGTGATGTTGAGAGAAGGCTCTGCTGCAAGCGCGGCAGAGGCGAGAAGACCGAGGAGACAGGAGAGAGGACCAAGGCTGCCCAGGCTGCTCATGTCATTCGCTCTTCTCAACCTTACACAGAGAACGCCCCCGCGCAAAGGTGATGCGAAGCAGGTCTCCGCTCTTCACGGAAGCGCTGTCTTTTACGATCAGCCCTTCGGGCATCTTGTAGGCGATGCTATAACCACGCTCCAAAACCGCCAAGGGACTTAAACTCCCCAGCCGCGCACCAACCGGTGCCAAGCGGTCCCTAAATCGGTCCAAAGAGTTCTGGAAGCGACGGACCAGGCTCAGCGAAAGCTCATCTAGGAGAATCTGATTCTCTCGGAGGCGCCGCGTTGGGTCAACCAGCCGGCGGCTCAATCGTTCCCATCTCTCCCGACGCATAGAGAGAACATTCTGAAAGGCCCTCAGATGACGTCTCCCCAGACTGGAGATCTGGGCTACGAGCTCGCTGCGACGCGGGACCACCATTTCGGCGGCCGCCGTCGGGGTCGGGGCCCGATGGTCTGCGACAAAATCGGCAATGGTATAGTCCACCTCATGACCAACGGCAGAGATAACCGGGACAGACGCGGCAAAGATGGCCCGAGCGACAGGCTCTTCATTGAACGCCCAGAGGTCCTCCAGGGATCCACCTCCCCGACCGACGATCACCACGTCGACTGCGCCGGACTCGGTGATGTTCCTGATTCCCTCGGCGATCTCCTGGGCAGCCCCTTCTCCTTGAACTTTTACCGGTCGAATTATCACCTTTCGATCCGGGAACCGATCCCCCAAAATTCGCAGCATGTCCCGGAGTACCGCACCCTTGAGGGAGGTTACTATCCCGATCGATTGCGGCAAGAAAGGTAGCGGCCTTTTTTTCTCCTCATCAAAGAGACCCTCTTCCCACAGCCGTTTTTTCAATTGCTCAAAGGCCAAGAAGAGGGCCCCTTGACCTCTGGGCTCTATGGCCTCCACGTAGAGTTGGAGGTCTCCCCGCACCGAGTAAAGGCTCACGCGACCGAAACAGAGCACTTCCATCCCGTTCTCCGGCTGGAAACTCAAGCCCTGGACGTGGCTACGAAAGGCCACTGCCGCAAGCTGGCTTTTGTCATCCTTTAGAGTGAAATAGAAATGACCGGAGGGCGGGACACGAAAGTTGGAGATCTCGCCGACCACCCAAAAGGCATCGAGCTCCCTTTCCAAGGTGCCCTTGATAATTCGGTTAAGCTCGCTAACGGTCAGGATGGCTTGTGATCCGTCCATGAGTGGCAGTTTCCGTTCATTTCTTACTTTAGCCCCCAAAACACTCAATCCAGATCATCAACTTGGATAGCGATGAGAGACTTGAAAGGCTTGGAAAGGACCTCGCAGTTTATGGCCGGACAGAGGTCGCATCCTCCCCCATGGGAGATAGGCCAACGTGACAAAGATGGGTGGTGCGCCGCTATTTCGAATCGAGGTCAACCCTGCAGAAACGTGAACCCATCCAACGGAAATCGATCAATGACAAAACAAAAATTTCCCGTCATGGGCATCGGGCACTTTGTCAATCCGATGGTGCCTTGGTGACGCGTGATCAGGCAGACTTTTTGGGTTTGGGCACCAACTGTTTGAAGACCTCCCAACCCTTCAATAGCTCTAAGGCCCTTTTCAGCTGGGCATCGTTCTCGATGCTTTTTTCTCTATTCTCCTGCTCCGGTTTGTTGCCTTCTTCGTCCTTTTTATCCGTCTCCAGATGGCCGGGAAGATTCTCTTCTCTCAGGATAGACCTTGGAGTCCTGGAGCGGCTTTGCTGCCTTGGCCTGTTTTGTAAGACGATGTCGGGTTCTATGCCTTTGGCCTGAATCGACCGGCCCTTGGGGGTGTAATAGCGGGCCGTCGTCAGGCGAAGCGCTGATCGATCATCCAGGGGAAGAATGGTCTGCACCGATCCCTTTCCGAAGGTCTTGGTACCGAGCACAATGGCTCGTTTGTGATCCTGCATGGCCCCGGCCACGATTTCCGAGGCACTGGCACTCCCACCGTTTACCAGAACGACCATTGGGAATTCCGACCACGTATTTTTCTTATGGGCAAAGAATTTCTGCTTCTGGTGTTCTAAACGACCCTCTGTGTAAACGATAAGACCGGAGTTGAGGAAAAGGTCGGACACCTCTACGGCCTGTGTCAGAAGTCCGCCAGGATTGTTTCGTAAGTCAAGCACAAGACCATTGAGCTCGCCTCCTTCCTTTGTCAATTTCTCCAGGGCCTTGACTACATCCCGGTTGGAACGCTGCTGGAACTGAGCGATCCGAACGTACCCGTAGTGATTTTCCAATAGTCGGGAGCGAACGCTGCGGACCCGAATCGTATCGCGGATGATGGTAAAATCCAGAAGCTCCGGCTCGCCTTTTCTCTTTACGGAGATGGTGATTTTACTTCCCTTTGGTCCGCGCATCTTTTTAACGGCCTGCATCAGGGTCATGTCTTTGGTGAACTCGGTCTCAATCTTGATAATCTGATCTTCCGACTTGATGCCTACTTTGAAAGCAGGTGTGTCTTCGATGGGCGAGACGACAGTC
>JAUXIP010000165.1 GCA_030620935.1 Deltaproteobacteria bacterium
CGCAAAGGTTGACAAAAGAGCGTTTCTATACTAATCAAAAAGACTAATCTAGGTGACTTCAGAGAAGGCCAATTCATCAGATCAGCAAGTAGATCAAGAGGTCGAGAAATTAGCGGAAGAGCTTGGTCGGTTGATCCAGAGCGCTGAGCCGCAGAGGCGGGAAGATCTCAAGGAGTTGGCCTATACCCTTATCCGCGAGGAGATGTTCCAGAGGGGTGAGGGGGAAAAAGCGGGAGAGACATCACCTCCGGGTCCCTTCAATCCATTAGGAAGCGGTGTTCTCATTTTTGTTTTGGGAGCTGGCCTGTCTTTTATATTCGGGCCGGTGGGGTTGGTTCTGATGTTGGGCGGGATATTCTTTATCTTGTGGGGTGCGGCGATCAGTTGGATCAAGAAGTGAAAAAGCGATGGCAGACGAAGAGAAAAAGACATCAGCGCCGGTAAAAAAAGGTATTTGGTCCCGCCGGGACTTTTTTACGCGCTTGGGTTGGGGCGGATTCGGCATTTTTTCGCTTTTTGGCCTGTTGGGTTTTTTACGCTCCGCATTTCCCCGGGTTCTTTTCCAACCGCCCGCGACGTTCAAGGCAGGGATTCCCTCCGACTACGCCTTGGGCGAGGTCAGCGAGAAATACAAGCAGGACCAGCGCGTCTGGATCGTGCGGGAGAAAGGCGGCATCTATGCCGTTTTTGCGAAGTGTACCCATTTGGGCTGTACGCCTCGTTGGCTGGCGGCGGAGAACAAGTTCAAATGTCCCTGTCATGGGAGCGGATTTTTTAAAAGCGGTCTGAATTTCGAGGGGCCTGCTCCCCGTCCTCTCGACCGGTTTAAGATCAACGTGAATCCGGACGGACAGCTCATCGTGGACAAGAGCAAAGTCTTTAAGATGGGTCCGGGTGTGGAGCCCGATGAACAATATCCGGACAGCATCCTGAAAGTTTGATGAGATAGCTTATGAGTATGAAGAAGTGGGAAGAGATCAAAAAGGACATTGTCGAGAACCAGGTCTGGAAGGCAATCTTCCGTCACGGCTATGAGGACACCCCCCGCAACCGCGTTCTCATGGTCACGGCCAATGTGTGGATGCATTTGCATCCAGCCAAGGTGCGCCGGCACGGCGTGAGAATGCGGTTCACCTGGTGCATGGGAGGGCTTACCTTTCTGATGTTCCTGGTCACGGTCGTCACCGGTATCTATTTGATGTTTTATTACCGGCCGGTAGCTGAATACGCTTACGCCGATATGAAGGACCTAGACTTTAACATGCCTTTCGGCATGCTGATGCGGAACATGCATCGCTGGGCTGCTCACGCCATGGTCATTTTTGTGTGGCTCCATATGTTCCGTGTCTTTCTGACAGGTTCCTACAAACCCCCGCGGGAATTTAATTGGACCGTAGGTGTTCTGCTTTTGGTGTTGACCCTATTACTCAGCTTCACCGGCTATCTCCTGCCGTGGGACCAGCTCGCGATCTGGGCTGTGACCGTAGGTTCCAATATGGCGCGAGCGACGCCTCTGCTGGGACATGAAGGTCCGTTCGCCGATTTTGTCGGCGCCAATCCTATCTATGACGCCCGCGCGTTTCTGTTTGGGGGTGGGGAGATCGGACCTCACACGCTACTCCGTTTTTATATTCTTCACTGTATTTTTTTCCCCCTGTTGGCGAGTCTTCTCATGGCGGTCCATTTTTGGCGCATTCGAAGAGACGGCTTCTCCGGACCGTCCCTGTAGGCTTTACAGGTCGTGAAGAATGGCTGACGCGGCTCAAGAGCAGAAAAAATCTCGCATAGTGGATGATAAGATCCACACATGGCCTCATCTGGTCCGTGTGGAGTTTCTCGTCGCTGTCTTTGTGATGGTGGTCTTGATCCTGTGGTCCATCGTGATTGATGCTCCCCTTGAAGAGCCGGCCAACCCGACCCGCACCCCAAACCCATCCAAGGCCCCTTGGTATTTTTTGGGCCTCCAAGAAATGCTGGTTTATTTCGATCCCTGGCATGCGGGGGTGGTCATGCCCAGTCTTATCATCGTGGGGCTGATGATGATCCCCTTTATCGACATCAATCCCAAGGGGAACGGCTATTACACTTTTAAGGAGAGAAAGTACGAGATTTTGACCTTCATTTTAGGCTTCCACATTCTGTGGGTCAGCATGGTCATCATCGGAACCTTCTTCCGCGGTCCCGGATGGAATCTCTTCTGGCCCTGGCAACACTGGGACCCTCATAAAGTCGTCGCCTTAACGAACGTCGACCTGCCTTATCTCGTTGGATTTAGAGACTACACTTGGTCTGCAGTTTTCGGGCTGGCTGTGGTGGTGGGATACTTTGTGGTCACCACCCTTCTCTTTTATGTTTGGGTTCGCTGGGTCAAGGGGAAGGAATTTTTGGAGCGGTGGGGGATGGTCCGCTTTCTCATCACGGCCATGCTTTTCGTCACAATGCTTTCCCTTCCTGCCAAAATGATCTTGAGGCTTGCCTTCAACGTAAAATATATTTTGGTCACACCCTGGATTAACATTTGATGTTCTATGTTGCAAAAGTTCTCCAGGCGGTTGGGCTTGCAGACGTGGGCTATGCCCTGTTTGTCGGCATTGTGCAAAATTTCTCTATGGCCGAAGAGATCGTGCTCACGCTGATCGGCGTCGGCGTGTTTGCCCTGGGTCGTGTGCTAGAGCAAAGAGTCGCGTAAGAGGACGAAGATGGCGGTCCGAGGCATCGACGAAAAAGAAGAAAAGAAGTCCTACGGCAGTGTTTTTCTAATAGGCAGCGCTCTTTTGGCCGCCGTGACCTTGTGGTCCTTTTGGGACGATAACATCACGCGGCGTCCGTGGAAGAAATTCCAGGCTGACTTTTACGACCGCGACTATAAAAGGGCCCAGGCTGCCTATGATGGAGAGAATCAAAAACTCCAAGAAGATCCTGCTTACCAGGAACTGGTCAAAAAGCTCGAGGCGGAGAAGAGAAGTCTTGAGGGGGGCGAGCTGGCCGAGACGCTGAGTGCCCTTCAAGAAGAGGAGGTCAAAGCGACTGTCCGCTTCACCGAGTTGGATCAGGAAGTCAAGTTCATCAAAAGCGAGCTGGAAGAGGCCTGGTATGAATATGACCACGCAGTCCAGCAGGGGAGGGGTACCAAGTCCTATGAGGAGGTCATCGAGGCGCTAGATAAAGAAAAGGCCAAGCTCGATCCCGGACTGGAGGCGGCGCGGCAGAAACGGGAAAGAATCAAAGAGGAGATCAAACAAGTCCATTCGGGTGTCGAGGAACTGGAATCCGAATTATCTAAACTGACTGAAGAAAGAGATAAGTGGCTCCTGGTCATGAACGATGTGACCATCGATCTTGGCCCGGCATCCATTTATAAAATTCCCAAAATTCAGCAGGTAGTGCTCGACGAATTCGATCGCAACCGATTCGACGAGCCTGTGGCCCGCGTCGACCGATGCCAGACCTGTCATCGGGCGATCAACCGGCCCGGTTTTGAAGACCAGCCGAATCCTTTCCGTACTCATCCCCGCCGTGAGATTCTTTTAGCGGACACTGCCCATCCGCCGGGACAGTTCGGTTGCACCGCGTGCCATGAAGGGCAGGGAATGGCCGTGAACAGTGTCGAACGGGCTCACGGAGAGGTCCACTACTGGGAATTTCCGCTTCTCCGCGGGAGCAAAGTCCAATCCAGTTGTGCCTCCTGCCACCTCGATGTCCAGAGTCTGGAAGACGCCCCTCTCTTGGCCGAAGGGCAGAGGATCTTTGAACAAATAGGATGCACCGGCTGCCATCTGGTCCAAGGGTATGAAAATATTCCCAAGGTCGGTCCCAGTCTGAGGCGGATCAGCGCGAAGGTGGACCCGAGTTGGATGGTGCGGTGGATTCAAAACCCCCAAGAGTATCGGCCACGCACGCGGATGCCGAACTTCTCTCTCAAGGAAGATGAGGCGATTGCCATAACTGCCTTCTTATGGTCGCTCTCCAAGGAGGGAGGAGAAAAGTGGCTTCAGGGACATTCACTGCCGGCTGGTTTCCGCCAAGGGGATCCAAAGCTCGTCGCCGAAGGTAAGACTCTTGTAGCATCGATCGGCTGCAAGGGCTGTCACGGTTTTGCCGACGGAGAGTTTTCCACGGTGCTGGGTAAAGAGAAAGAGATTGTCCCCAACCTTAAAAATATTGCCGCCAAAGTCGGCCCTCGGTGGATTTATCACTGGATCAGAAACCCCCGTGGATATTCTCCCGAGACCCGCATGCCGAGCCTGCGTCTGACGGATCGAGAGACTTCGGCCATTACCTCCTATCTGACGACTCTCGGCAGCAAATCAGGGGTGATAGCCGGTATACAAGAACGCCTCTCGGACGGTGAAAACATTAAGAGGGGAGAATCGCTGGTACGAAAGTATGGATGCTTCGGCTGCCACGATATTCCGGGGATGGAGAAAGAGTCCCGCATCGGCGTGGAGCTGACCACTTTCGGCTCGAAGACTTTGGAAGAGCTTTTCTTCGGCAATCGGCCGGAGATTCCCAGAACCTGGTACGATTGGACATATAACAAACTCAAGACTCCTCGGATTTATGCCACGGATCGGGTCGAGCAAGTGATGCCGCAGTTCAATCTGACGGACGACGACATCAAGGCCCTGCGGACTGTGCTTGCCGGCTTCCGCGAGAAGAAGGTCCCGCACCGCTACCGCGCGGACCAGAGTCAGCGGGTAGTCGAGGTGGTCGAGGGCAGAAGATTGACGCATCAGTACAATTGCATCGGCTGCCACGAAATTGAGCGAAGGGGAGGCTTCATTCGCAAATATTATGAGAATCCAGCCTTGGCGCCTCCAGTTCTCAACGGGGAAGGTGAGAAAGTCCAATCCAATTGGCTCTTCGGATTTCTGAAGCGGCCTATCCCAGTCAGGCCTTGGCTCCAAGTGCGCATGCCTACGTTCGGCTTTGCGGATGGAGAGGCGGCTTTGCTCGTTAATTATTTCAAGGGACTTTCCAAGGTTGAGATCCCCTATGTCTATTTTGACGAGCGTAGAGTCCCCGCAGAACATTTAGCAGCAGCCCCGAAGCTGGTTTCCAAGGACTATTTTGATTGCCTGAGCTGCCATCAGCAGGGAGATAAAAAGCCTGAGGGTCCGGAGGAGGGTTGGGCGCCGGATCTGAACCTTGCCCAGAATCGTTTGAATCCGCATTGGATCATCAAGTGGCTGCAGGATCCCCAGAAGGTTCAGCCGGGGACCAAGATGCCTTCCTTTTTTCCGGGAGGGCCGGAGGATATACTAGGAGGGAAAGACGATAAACAGATCGAGGCAATGAGAGACTATATTATGCTATTGGGCAAGAGAGGGTAAATAGAGAATATCGAATCGGCTTTTCCTATCGCGGTTCGACTAATCCATGAAGTGCAAGTGAAGGAGGTTCGTATGAAAAAGACAAGTTGGTTATTCGCAATTTCAACAATCGCGGTCATGGTGTTTGGTCCATCGAGCCTATGGGCTTACCAAGGGGGCAGCGTAAAAG
>JAUXIP010000236.1 GCA_030620935.1 Deltaproteobacteria bacterium
AGCGCGGCGAAAGATTAAAATCGGACGCAAAGCCCATCGATTGCGATCTGCTATCCGATCTCAAGCAGGTTGCCGCCAAGCTGAATTGGAACAGCGCATCGAAGGCGAAACCGGGTAGTGGGTTGGGTGTGGCTGTCGGCGTAACGGATTCCGAGGCGGTCCCGGTCTCGACAGCTATCGTCCGACTTCTGGCTGACGGCAGCATCATCGTCATGTCTGGAAGCACGGAGGTCGGCCAGGGGGTGCGAACAGTTCTCTGTCAAATCGTTGCGGAAGAAATCGGCGCTCCGTTGGAGAGCGTCACCATGCAGTCTACCGATACAAGCGTCACGCCGTTCGACCGATCTACGGGAGCCAGCCGTTCAACCACCGTCATGGGAACCGCGGTCCGGGCGGCTGCCGCCGACCTAAAGACCCAGCTCATTCAAGTGGGCGCGGAAGTCCTGAAAGCCGATCCCAAACAGGTCGTTCTGAAAAACGGTGAGATCATCGCCGGAGAGTACCGGTTGACTTACAGCAAAGCCGTGCACATGTACTTCGGTATGCCGGGCGGAGAGCTGATCGGGCGTGGCTATTGCCGGCCGGGGGGAGGGATCGATCGTGTTCTGCCGCTGTTTTGGGAGACCGGGATGGGAGGTGCGGATGTAGAGGTGGATATGGAAACCGGTAAGATCAAATTAAAACGGTTTATCAGCTTGGCCGATGTGGGGAAGGCGATTAACCCGCTGCAGTGTGAGGGCCAGGACGAGGGAGCGACTATGATGGGGATCGGCCATAGCCTTTTTGAATCGCTGCTGTATGAAAACGGCCAGCCGCTGAATCCCAACCTGATCGACTATCGAGTTCCGGCCTTCGAGGACATGCCGGTGGAGTTCGACACGATCCTGGTCGAAAATCAGGATGGCCCCGGGCCGCATGGCGCCAAAGGCATGGGCGAGACCGGCATCGTATCGCCGGCCCCAGCGATAGCGAATGCCGTTGCCCGAGCCACCGGCGCAAGGATCTACGAACTACCTCTTACCCCCGAACGCGTCTGGCGATCTCTCCAAAAGGTAAAGAAACAGTCGTAGAGGGGAAGGATCGGATTTGGATAAAATAGACATCCCCATCCCTATGGAAAAACCTTGGGGGATATGGGCGACATTAGGATTTGGCGCGGTTATCGTGGTGGTCTATCTGGTTGTTCAGATCCTGGCAGCGATCTTTGTTGCCGCTATAGAACTACGAAATAGCCCGGGTTCAGATCCTGAGGAGCTTGTCGCTACCCTGGGGACGAGCGGGTTTGTGCTTTCGTTGGGTGTCACCAGCGGAATGGTTTTGTGTGTCTCCCTTATTCTTCTATTCATCTGGCTTCGGAAGGGAGTAACTGTAAAGAGGTATTTACACTTGAACCCTGTCAGCTCCAAGATTTTGTTTTGGTGGTTGGGGCTTATTTTTGCCTTTGCGATCCTCTGGGACAGCCTGGCGCTGTTGCTTGGGCGAGACGTCATTCCGGAGTTCATGTTTCAAGTGTACGAGACGGCCTATATCATGCCGCTGCTTTGGTTTGCGCTCATCGTTGCGGCGCCGCTATTCGAGGAGCTGTTTTTTCGCGGGTTCTTGTTCGAGGGGATCAGACATTCGAGGCTCGGAGCCGGCGGCGCGTTGATTTTAACATCGCTGGGGTGGGCTGTGATTCATTTACAATATGACGTCTACGAGATCAGCGCGATTTTTATCTTGGGGTTAGTTTTGGGCGCTGCGCGGTTAAAGACACAGTCCATCTATACGCCTATCGCGATGCACGCCTTTAGTAATCTGCTGGCGACGCTCGAGGTCGCGGTCTATTTGCAGCTTTGGAAAAATGGCGGCTGAATAATAAATGGATAAGGAGAGAACCATGGGGGAGGAAAAAAGTGCTGTTCAATGGGGCCAGATCGTTACCAACGCGGTCTCCACATTAGTAGCGGCTGTATTCTTGGGAGCGGCGTGGATCGTATGGAATGCGGCGACGACGATGGATCAAAAGATCGAGTCCGCCAATAAAGAACTGATAACATCTCAGGACGATCTACAGGCGACGCAAAGGACTCTTACAGGCGAATTTGCGGACCTTCGCTCAGAAATTCAGGCCTTACAAGTCGACCTCGCGCAACTCCGTTCTTCGGTGTCAGATATAAGTAAAAATAAAAAAGTCTCGGTTCCTGCAAGGAAACCCGTTGTACTCCCCAAGGTCAAACTGGAGGAGTTAAAAA
This sequence comes from Deltaproteobacteria bacterium, assembly GCA_030620935.1. Next base: position 2,235 of record JAUXIP010000236.1, read on the forward strand.
GGAAGGAGGTAGATCGCATTCAACGGCAAATAGAGTCTTATAAGCTACGAAAGTAATCTAGTAAAGGCGGTGGTGTCGGTAAAGTCTGAATAGCCGATTCTACCACGGCTGGGGGATGTAACTGAGCCCTAAGTTTCCCTACGCTGCCTTCGCGTGATGGGGCTGCCAGGCGGTTCCGCGCAGGATCTGTCCGGGAAGCGCGCCGCTTAGTGTGCCATTGTCATACACTACCTTGCCGTTGACGATGGTAAAGTGAATTCCGTCAGACCGCTGAATCAGCCGCTTTGCCCCTCCCGGATAGTCCTCAGCCCACTCAGGCTCATGGGCGCTCACCGTGTTGGGATCGAAGAGAGTGAGATCCGCGGCAAATCCCGGCCGCAGTAGACCTCTACCCGCCAGGTCATAGACCGACGCGACGTGGAAGGTGAGTTTGTGAACCGCCTGCTCCAGGCTCATCAATCCCCGCTCCCGCACCCACAATCCGAGAAGCGTCGTGCCGTAGCCGAAGTCGGCGCCGAATTGCACATGCGCGCCGGCATCGGAGGTGCCGACGAGCACGTAAGGGCTGCGCAAAATCTCACCCATCGCCTCGGGGTCGCCGCCGCTGTTGGCGTTCCAGAAGACGGTCTTTAGATCCTCTTCCAGAGCCAGGTCCAGAAAGGCGTCCAGTGGATCCTGCCCGCGCATGGCCGCCATCTCCGCCACGCTCTTGCCGGCGTACTTTTTATTCTCGGCCTTGGCGACTTTCTCTACCCGCACGATATCCCAGCGACGATGAAAAACGGTCGGTCGGGGATCCGCAAAGTCGGCGCGCATTTTCCGGCGGGTCTCCGGGTCTGCAAAGGCCTGCTTGCGCGCCGCCTCGGGGAGGAACATCAGATTTTTCCATGTCGGGAATTCGTCAAAAACCTGCGCGTTGGTCAGACTGAAATGCCGGATCAGTGGAACGGTATGGGTCAATGCGTAGGCGCGATAACCGTCGCGGAAGATCGAGGCTACCGCGTCGAGCTGCGCCCGCCAGAAGTTCGGCTCGGCCCAGCGGTGCTGGATGCTCTGCCAGATGACAGGCCTCTGCGTCCTGCGAGCCAGGTGATCGTACAGCTTAAAGTGTTCGATACGATTACGACCCAGGATGGTCTCGATCACGCCGCCATTCATCTCGCTCAGCACGCCACACAGGGCGAACAACTCCTCATCATCCGCCAATCGGCTGGGGACCGGCTTGCCGTCTTCTCTCATGTGCCGTTCGTTGCGGTTGGTCGATAACCCTAGAGCGCCACCCTCCATGGCTTCTCGCACCAGGCGCTCCATCTGCTGAATTTCATCAGCCGTAGCCTTCCGCTCCACCGATTCTTCACCCATCACATATTGGCGAAGAGCGATATGGCCGACCAGCCCGCCGACGTTGATCCCGACCTTGCCTTCCAAAGAATCCAGGTAGTCTCCAAAGGTGTGCCAGCCCCAGGTTACTCCCTGCTCCAGAACAGCCCGGGGAATGGCTTCCACGCGCACGAAGCTTTTGACAAGCGCATTCTTGTCTTCGTCCTTCACCGGTGCCAGGGAGAGCCCGCAATTGCCCATGACCACGGAAGTGACGCCATGCTGCGGCTCGGAGGTGCCATAAGGATCCCAGAGGATTTGAGCGTCCAAGTGGGTGTGATGATCGATGAAGCCGGGTGACACCACCAAGCCGTCCGCATCTATCGTTTGGGCGGAGCTACCTTTAAGCCGGCCCAACTCGACAATCTTGCCGTCTTTGATCCCTACGTCCGCCAAATAAGAAGGCAACCCGGAGCCATCCACTACGCGACCGCCTCGAATCAGCAGGTCGTAATCCATTTATTTCGCTCCTCCGTGGGTAAAGGGGTTATTCTCACAGCGCCGATCCATCGCCATTAGAAAGTGGCTGATTCTTTCATGGCAAAGAAGAGAGTGTCAAGGCAATTTCGAGTTAAGTTTGCATCCAAAATTAAGGGCTGGGGGGAGCGATTCTTCGAGCCGCGGCCGATAGGCCACTACCTCGAGGACCGCCCATGCCATCCCCCCTAAGGCGGGTTCTCCCACTGTCAGGGCCTGCCATCTGCCTGCGCGTCTCTGCGTCCGCGGCCCTCTCCCCTCCCTCCCCCCTCAGCCTTCCCTCTGCAGTGACATGGGGACCACCCTGCGCTGGAGCGGAATTGGCTCGGAGGCGTGGAACTCTCTGCGAAGCTGAAGATCAGCAGCATCGATGTCTGAGCGTAGCGAGTTTCGATGCTGCCCGAAGCGAGCAGGCGAG
>JAUXIP010000027.1 GCA_030620935.1 Deltaproteobacteria bacterium
AGGCGGGCGAGCAATTCCTTGCAGCCGCCCCAAGCCGGAACTATACCGACACTGGTCTCGACCAAACCCACGTAACTTTCGGCGTGTGCTTGCACTGCATCGCAATGGAGCAGGATCTCGCAGCCCCCGCCGAGGGCGAGGCCGGAGGGTGCGCCCACCACCGGGAAGGGGGAGTATTTGAGCGCTTTATAGATCTCCTGGCCTTGGGTTACCAGGTCCTCCATCATGGGCCAGGCGGCTACGTTGGCGCCGAACAGGGCAATCCCCAGGTTGACGCCGGCCGAGAAGTGTTGACCTTCGTTGTAGATAACCAGCGACTTGTAGCTGCTCTGCACGGTCTCTAGCGCCCTGTGGATCATGGCGAAGACGTCAGGGTCTATGGTGTTCATCTTGGTATGGACCTCTAGGCATACAACCCCGTCGCCGACGTCCCATAGGCTGGCTGAGCGGTTCGCGGCGAGTGGTTTCTCAACCGACTTGATGTCGGAGAGTAGAAGGACACCGTCTTCATGGGGTATGTTGACGTAGCCACTGCCGACACTGAGGTGCTGCAGGCGGCTGTCCTGTAGTCGGTAGAAACCTCCAGCCTCAGCGGCCTTCTCGACCAGGACAGGCACCTTCTTGCCATCTTGCTTCAGTCGCTCGGCGAAATAGCCGGCACCCAGTTGGTCGATTAGCTCAAAGGGCCCATGCGCCCAGTTATAGCCGAGCTGCATTGCACGGTCGACGGAGTGGATATCGTCGGCAATATCAACTGCAACTGTGGCCGCGTATGCAAGGGTCTGCGACAGTACCGCCCAGGCGTAGCGCCCCCCCTTATCGGGATACTCGATGAGGGCACGAAGCCCGGCCGTCTTGTTGGCCTCAAGGCTGTCGAGTATCGGCCTTGTGGCCGGACGGTAATCGCCGCTGGTGAGGTCGATAGCCTCTTTAATGCGCTCCCTGCCGTTGGCCTTCAGGCGGTAGAAGCCACCCCTGCCCTTGCGGCCGGTATAGCCCTCTTCGATCATCCTTTGCAGCAACGGTAGGTCGCGGCGGATCCCGTGGTAAGAGTCGTCTGCCGGTAGGCTTTCCGCAAGATTTGCATCGACCTTCAGCATGAGGTCGAGGCCGATCAGGTCCAATAAACCAAAGACGCCCGTTTTTGGGATGCCGATGCTTGGACCCAAGGCGGCATCCGCTTCTTCGACGATAAGCTTTCTGTCAACCGCTTCCACAACAGCGCACTGCAGCCAGAAGGCGCCAAGGCGGTTGGCAATAAATCCCGGCGTGTCGTGGGAGAGCACCACGCCCTTACCGAGGCGGCGGTCAGCAAAGTTGCGAATCGTTTTAACAGTATCAGGCCGCGTTTTTGGGCCGGCGACCAGCTCCAGCAGACGCATGTAGCGTGGCGGGTTGAAGAAGTGGGTGATCAGGAAGTCGCGGGCGAAGCGCTCCGGCAGACCCTTGATCAGCTCGGCAAGCGGTAGGGTGGATGTGTTGGAGGAGACGATAGAGTCAATCTTACGGACCTTTTCAATACGCTGGTAAAGAGCGCGCTTTATCTTTAAGTCCTCGACGACAGCCTCGACGATCCAATCGACGTTGCCGAGCAGGTCGAGATGGTCTGTGACGTTGGCCGGCCTGATCAGTTTGGCAGCCTTTTTGTGCATAAACGCTGGCGGGTCACTTTTTATAAGCAGTTTCAGCGCTCCCTCAGCGATCGTATTTCGGTTCTTCGCACCCTTGGGGACAATGTCCATAAGCACAACAGGAACACCGGCATTTGCGAGGTGCGCTGCGATGGCGCCTCCCATCACGCCAGCTCCTATGACCGCAGCGTTTTTAGGTTCGGTCATCTAACAGCCTCGAGCACGGTGGCGATCCCTTGGCCTCCGCCGATGCACATCGTGGCGAGAGCGTATTTGCCGCCGTTCTTTTTAAGGAGCGATGCCGCTTTGCCCGTGATACGCGCGCCGGAGGCACCGAGCGGATGGCCCAGTGCTAAGGCACCCCCTTCGAGGTTTAGCTTTTCAAGCGGGATGTCCAGATCTTGGACACATGCCAGGGTTTGCGCGGCGAAGGCTTCGTTCAGTTCAATAACATCGATATCCCCGAGAGTCAGCCCTGCCCGGTCTAACGCTTTACGAGTCGCGTTGACTGGTCCGATGCCCATCATCTCGGGTGCACATCCGCTTACGGCAATGCTTTTGATGCGAGCGAGGATATCGAAGCCTTTGCGCCTGGCGTAGTCTTCGGAACAGACCAGGACAGCGGCCGCGCCGTCGGTGATGGGCGAAGAGGTTCCCGCCGTAACCGTGCCCTCTTTTTCGAAGGCCGGCTCTAGGCCTGCCAGGGCCTCTTGACTGGTGCCGGGGCGGATACACCCGTCCTTATCAATCGTATTGCCCTTATGCATGATCGCAACGATCTCGTCGGTGAAGTCACCTGTGCCTTGGGAGGCTGCTGCCTTTCGGTGGCTCGCGAGGGCAAATTCCTCCTGGGGTTGGCGAGAAATCTGATAGTGGCGCGCAAGGTTTTCCGCCGCAAGCCCCATCGAGATATAGGCCTGAGGATAAGACTCGTAGAGACCTGGGTGGGGCAGTATGTTAAAGCCTGGCATCGGGACGCGAGTCATAGACTCGACACCCGCGCAAAGAAAGACCTCTCCAGCCTCCATTTGAATGGCGCCGGCGGCCATGTGAATCGCCTGCATCGAGGATCCGCAAAACCGATTGACCGTAGTGCCCGTCACCGAGAGCGGCAACTCGGCGAGAAAACCGACGATCCGGGAGACGTTCAAACCCTGTTCTCCTTCCGGAAAAGCACACCCAAGGATCACGTCTTCGATATCGTCCGCTTTCACTCCCGTTTTATTCACTAGGCCTTTGACTACTTGGGCCGCAAGTTCGTCTGGGCGGACCTTAGCGAGGCCGCCCTTGTTTGCCGGAGTAAAAGGAGACCGCACATAGCCGGCGATAACCGTGTTCTTCATGGTGAAATGCTCCTCAATTCCGATTGTTCAGAACCATTCGCAGAAGAGAGAGAGGCCAGAAACGAAATGATCGTCTCCTGCGTTTCGCCGATATTTTCGTAGAGGATCCCATGCCGCGTTGCAGGCACCATTACAAGTTTTTTTCGGCTTGTACCCAGCTTTCGATAAATAAGTTCGGCACTGTTGGGCTCGACGATCGGATCATCGGTACCCTGAATGAGAGTCACTGGGCACTGGACATTGGGTAGACGATCTTCGAGCTCGTCGACCATGCGCCGGAGTTCGTAGAGACCACGGATCGGGACGTTGCGGTAGTTGATGTCGGGATGCTCCGAATCCCTTGAGCGAAAAGGCAACATGTCTTCAAGAGATGAAACCCAGCGCACCAGCCGGTTCGCGCCGTGCACCAGAGGCACAAAGATCATACTGCGGTCGCGGAACTTCAGGGGTACGGAAATGGCTGCTACTCCAACGAGTCGTTCGGGGCAATCCGCAGCAAGTCGAAGCGAGAGAGCTCCGCCGGCTGAGAATCCAACCAAGCAGATACGTTGCGCGAACGCCGACATGACCGTATAACCTCGCCGCACTGACTCCAGCCAATCCTGCCAACTTCGCTCCCGGAGATCCCAAGGAGAGGTGCCGTGACCCTTCAGTCTTACCCCGGTGACCGGATAACCAAGGCTCTTCAGTTTCTCGCCGAAGGAGCGAACCTCCGCGGGCGAGGCAAGGAACCCATGTACTAGAACGACACCCAGTTCCCTGCCTTCTTCAGGCAGTAACAGGAATGGCTCCCCGCTTTCAGTCGCTGTCTCCTGCTTGTTGATTTCCTCATAGCGAGCTTTGGAGAAATATTGCTTGTCCCAAGTGTAAGCCGCGAGTTCGTCCCCAAAACGCATCTTGGCCAGCATCCGATCGTCGAGTGCCGGAGCCTCCTCAATGGCCTGCTTCACCGAACGGGTGACTCCAGAGATCGGCGCCACCTCGTTGGCATAGACGGCCACTAGGTTCTCAAGACGAATCTCGTCGAATTCGTGTTCCTGGAATAACTTGGGGAGAAAACGGTAGTGTCCATTTTCCGTCGCGACGAGATCCATGGAAACCGTGGTCGTCATAAATTGGTCTAGCCCGGGGCATTGGCCGTCGATAATCCCACTGTAGACGTCGGGATTTCTGAGGCTTCGATGAAGGTTAATGAAGGGTTCCATCTGAGCCTTTTTGGCTGCTAGATAGAGGGTCTTGTGGAAAATAGCGTGGTTGACTTGAGTTTGCCCCTTGTACAAGAACGTCAGGATGATCCGTGATGCCAGGTGACTAAGATTGACGGTCACGCCAGCGTACATCCTGTGCATGGACTCGTCCCGGATTTGCAGGACTCTGCGTCGCATGCGCCACCCTACGAGGCGCGAATTCCATCCCCCTTCAGCGGACGTTAGCCGAAAGAACCCATCCAGGGTATCGATCTTACGGGTCAAGTGGGCGATAAGCTTCCGTTCCCACCAGCGCCAGAGCAAGGACGGTCGCACAGGGTCGCCCAAGCGTATATCCATGTCGGTATCCTTAAGTAGGATGTTTCCCTCGATCAGGAGTTCTTCAGAGAGCCCCCGGCTCAGTCCCCTGCCGAGGAGATCCGCCACTTTTCGGAAAATGTTATCGCTCACTCGAATGGGATAGAAAGTGATGTTTGCTGGGACGATAAGAGTTGGCCGGCGTGCCGCAGCCAGCAGTGCCTCTCCACTGTCCAACCCCAAGGTCTCGGCCCACGCCTCAACACGCCGCATATTCCCGGCCTCACGGGCTCGCAGAATCGCCGCCTTGAACGCATCAAGTGCAAGTGCCAACACAGCGGCACCGGTGTGGGGTTTGCGCGTCCTTCTGGCCGAGCGCGAGTAGACGCTGTACTGGCCTTTGCTGTCCACCACGCGCCGATCCTTCACAATGCCACCCTCCGGGAAGATGATCACCTTCCGGCCTCGCAAGATCTCTTCGGCCAGGAAGGGAAGGAGTCTTGGGTGGTTGTTGGGTACCCCGCCGATGTTCAACAGATAGTTTGAAAACGTAGATCCATCGACAAAAAAATCGCTCGCTGCTACTGTACGGCAAAACGCCCCGGTCTCCTGGTATATCAGGTACTGGGGCATGAATGTCTCAAAGCGCGTGAAATGGTTGAAGAGAAAGATTTCACCTGTTTTGACGTGGTCTTTGCTGTGGTGCAGCTTGAGATTGAGCCGGAGGATTTTCTTCAGAGTCGTTATGATCCGTCCGGTCCACTCGTAGGTGGCCTGATTGATCTGGAGATCGTTATTCAGCTCCATGACTCCATTCGGGATTGCCTATGATGTGGGAGAGCCACAGCATTACTGATGGCAGTGCGGCCCCAAAAACGTCCAGCATGATAGACTCGTCAGCCCTTAAAGATGATTTTAGCAAAAGGGATGCCAGACTGTAAGCAGGTGATCTTTAAGGGTTCCCAATTTTCGGCAGCTTCTTAAAGGGCACTATTTTCCGTCAATGTTTCCAAAAGTGTTTCATCGTGGCCATGCAGCAGGGGGTAAGATAGAAGCATGGTAGAGGATCAAAATGGGCCAAAAAACCGAATGAAGAAGAAGGAATCGACCACCTAATCTCTCTAAGTTCTTGACTTACTTTTGTATGTTCCTTACTCTTTGTTATTATTGATTGCGTCAATGACGGGACGCTTCATCAGTGAATCCGGAGTTCGAGTCTCCGGCGGCCCACCAATTCTCCGGAAGCGAGAGTGGCGGAATTGGCAGACGCACTAGACTTAGGATCTAGCGGGCAACCGTGGGGGTTCGAATCCCCCCTCTCGCACCAAGGATCAAGGATACCTCTCTTCTGCATCCCTTCGTGGCATACTAAAGATGGGTCAGCACAATATTAGTGGGATAGGCAAAGGCGTTATTGTGTACTATAGAAAGGCGTGGTTTTAACGGGTCAAAGGATGAAGATCGACGTCGATGAACTAAGTCCCATCCAGAGAAAAATTCGCGTGGAGCTTCCCGTGGAGGCGGTCAGCCAGGAGTTTTTGCGCGTTTACGAAAGCTTGGGTCAGCGGGCGAAAGTCAAAGGATTCCGTCCCGGCAAGGTGCCTCGCAGCGTTCTCCAGGGACTCTACGGAGACGAGGTCAGAGGACAGGTTCTCTCACGGCTGGTGCAAGATTCTCTGAACGCGGCCTTCAAGGAGCGCGGGCTCGATGTGGTTTCTCGGCCTGAGGTAGAGGCCGACAAGTTAGAAGAAAATAGTGCCTTCACGTTCTCGGCAGTCGTCGAGGTTAAACCCGACATCGAGGTTAAAAACTATCTGGGACTGGAGCTGGAAAAGGTCAAGATTTCGGTCGAGGACACGCAGGTGGAAGCTGCGCTGCATCATCTCCAGGAGATCCACGCCCAATTGGAACCGGTGGAGGATCGGGATGTCGTGCAGCAGGGGGATTCTGTCATTCTCGATTTTGTTGGGTCCGTCGATGGAAAGCCGTTCCCCGGCGGCAAAGGAGAGAGCTACCCTCTGGAGGTGGGTGGGGGAAAGACGCTTCCCCAGTTTGAGCAAGCTCTCGTCGGGTTGAAAAAGGAGGGGGAAGCTACTATTAGTGTTGCCTATCCTGAAGACCATTTTAACCGAGAGTTGGCGGGGAAAACGGTTGTGTTTTTAGTGACCGTGCAGGACATCAAAAAGAAAATTCTACCTCCTCTTGATGACGAGTTCGCCAAGGACTACGGCGAATGTGGCTCCCTAGCCGAGCTGAAGGAGAAGATCCGAGCCCGGCTCGAAGACGAGCTTCGAGAAATTCAAACCAAAGAATTAAAAGAGCAGCTTCTCAGCCGACTGATTGAGGCGCATCCGTTCGAGGTGCCTTCCGCTATGATGGATCGTCATCTTCATTATCTAATGGAGCGCCATCGTCTTCGTCGGACCGGTCAAGGTTCGGTCTCTTCGGGCGAGCCGCCGGTAGAGCAGGCGCGAAAAGAGCTGGAGCCCCAGGCGCGGAGGCAGGTGCAAGCCATGCTTTTAATCGACAAAATCGCAGCCCTGGAGAAAACCGAAGTCGCCGACAGGGAAATCCAGGATAAGATCGAAGAGATTGCCCGCTCTGCCGGGAAAGAAGGAGCAGCCTTGCGCGATTTTTACCGCCGGAGCGAGGCGCGTGAGGATCTCCGTTCCCAGATGGTATTTGATAAAACAACGGATTTTTTGGTGCAGCGGGCGAGTGTTAAAGAGTTGGCGCCCGCCATTGATGCGCAGGGAAAAAAACGCTAATATACAGTCGTTTGGAAAGGTCTTAAGCGGTATGAATTTTATCCCGATCGTTGTTGAGCAAACAGGAAGGGGAGAGCGCGCGTATGACATCTATTCCCGCTTGCTCAAGGACAGGATCGTTTTCCTGGGAACGGTGGTGACCGACGATGTAGCGAATGTGATCACCGCTCAGCTCCTTTTTTTGGAGTCCGAAGATCCCGAGCGAGATGTTTACTTCTACATCAATACGCCGGGAGGGTCGGTGACTGCGGGGCTTGCCATTTATGACACGATGCAGTACGTGAAACCCCAGATCTCGACGGTGTGTGTCGGACAAGCGGCCAGCATGGGGGCAGTCCTGCTCGCAGCGGGGACGAAGGGGAAACGGTACGCCCTTCCCCATTCGCGGATTATGATCCATCAGCCCTTGGGCGGTTTTCAGGGAACGGCGACCGATGTGGAAATTCAGGCCCGGGAAATTTTGCGCATGCGAGAGGAACTCAATGGTATCCTGATGAAACATACCGGGCAAAGTTTAAAGAAGATTGAGAAGGACACGGACCGGGACCTTTTTATGACGGGAACGCAGGCTCTGGAGTATGGTTTGGTCGATGAAGTGATCGCGCGTCGGCCGGAGAATAACCCTAAGAAGTGAAGCGGGGGTTTTATGCCAAAACACAGCGACGAGCGTTCAGGCAATCTCGTTTGCTCTTTTTGTGGAAAGAGTCAGGATGAGGTTCGAAAGCTCATTGCAGGCCCGACGGTCTATATTTGCGATGAATGCATCGATCTTTGCAACGATATCATAGCCGAGGAAGTCGATCACGAAGAGGCCTTGGCCTCATCTTCCAGTGTCCCAAAGCCGGCAGAAATTAGACGGGTCTTGGACCAGTATGTTATTGGCCAGGATCGGGCGAAAAAGATTTTGTCGGTTGCGGTTCATAACCATTACAAACGAATCGATAGCCAGATGATGACGGGCGATGTGGAGTTGCAGAAAAGCAACATTCTTCTGCTTGGCCCGACAGGTTCGGGAAAGACGCTCCTGGCCCAGACGCTCGCGCGGCTTCTCCAAGTTCCCTTTACGATTGCCGATGCGACGAGTTTAACGGAGGCAGGCTACGTGGGAGAGGATGTAGAGAATATTATTCTCAATCTTCTCCAGGCGGCGGACTACGATGTGGAAAAGGCCCAAAGAGGAATTGTGTATATCGACGAGATCGACAAGATCTCGCGCAAGTCGGACAACCCCTCCATCACGAGGGATGTCTCCGGCGAGGGGGTTCAGCAGGCCCTCCTGAAGATTATAGAAGGCACGATGGCCAGCGTGCCGCCGAAGGGAGGAAGGAAGCATCCGCAGCAGGAATTTCTCCAAGTGGATACGTCGAACATTTTGTTCCTCTGTGGCGGCGCCTTTGTGGGGCTGGAAGACATCATTCGTAAGCGGACCGGACGCAAACAGATGGGTTTTGGGGGAGAGATCGAAGAACGGGACAATGGGAGAGCCACCGAATTGTTGCACGAGGTGCAACCGGAAGATCTGCTGAAATTCGGCCTCATCCCGGAGTTTATCGGCCGGCTGCCCGTCCTCGCAACGCTGGACGAATTGAATGAGAGTGCTTTGGTGCGTATATTGAAGGAGCCTAAAAACGCGCTGTCCAAGCAGTATTCTAAGCTCTTCGAAATGGAAAGCGTCTACCTGAAATTTACCGAAGAAGCGCTTCGGGGCATTGCTAAAGAGGCTATGAAAAGGAAATCCGGAGCGCGGGGTCTTAGGGCGATCATGGAGAATATTATGCTGGACGTGATGTATGAAATGCCCTCCCAGCCCAACATTAAGGAGGTTATCATCTCTGAGGAGGTGGTGGCTCGTAATGAACCCCCGATTGTGGTTTACGCCAAAGCCGCAGAGAGCGCCTAGAGAGGGAGGTTTATGCTGTTTCGGAACGACAAGAAGGACGATAAAGAAATAGGTGGTTTGGTCAAGGCCCCCCTCCTGCCGCTCAGGGACATTATTGTTTTCCCTCATATGGTCGTGCCTCTCTTTGTAGGTCGGCAGCGGTCGATCAAAGCCCTGGAGGAAGCCACTCAGAAACAGGGGTTGATATTTCTCTCGTCTCAAAAGGACCCCAAGACCAACGAGCCGGTTGAGGACGACATCTATCGCATCGGAACCCTCGGAACCGTCGTCCAGATGTTAAAGCTCCCCGATGGAACCGTTAAGGTTCTTATCGAAGGCAAAAAGCGGGGCAGAGCGGCACGCTTCTTGAGCCATCCGGATTTCTTCCTGGTGGAGGTGGAAGAGATTGGAGAGACGGGGGAAAAGACCACGGAAGTGGAAGCCCTCATCCGGGAGATCCATACCACGTTTGAGAATTATGTGAAGTTGAAGAAAAAGATACCTCCGGAGATGGTCATGTCCGTTTCCTCGATGGAGGATCCTGGCCGGTTGGCCGATACCATTATTGCCCATCTCGGCATCAAGTTGGAAGATCGGCAGAATCTTTTGGAGACCTTTAATGAGGCGGAGCGGCTGGAAAAGGTGTTAGGCCATATGCGCGCCGAAATTGAGATCCTGGAAGTGGAACGTCGCATCCGCTCGCGTGTCAAGCGACAGATGGAGCGCTCGCAAAAAGAGTACTATTTAAATGAGCAGATGCGCGCCATCCAAAAGGAACTCGGCGATAAGGATGAATTCAAGAACGAAATTCAGGAGATCGAAGAGAAAATCAAGCAGAAGAAATTTTCAGCCGAGGCCAGGGATAAGGTTGAAAAGGAACTTAAGAAGCTCAAGATGATGTCTCCCATGTCCGCTGAGGCAACCGTAGTCAGGAACTACATGGATTGGATCCTGAGCCTGCCGTGGAATGAATTCACCGACGACAAGCTGGATATCAGAGATGCGGAAAAAGTGCTGGAGGAAGACCATTACGGCTTGGGAAAAGTGAAGCAGCGGATCTTGGAATATTTAGCCGTGCAAAGCCTCGTGGGAACAATGAAAGGTCCCATTCTCTGCCTCGTGGGACCGCCCGGCGTGGGCAAGACCTCATTGGGGCGCTCCATAGCTCGGGCTACAGGCAGGAAGTTTGTGCGCGTTTCTTTAGGCGGGGTGCGGGACGAAGCGGAAATCCGGGGTCATCGCCGCACTTATATCGGCGCCCTTCCGGGAAAAATCGTTCAATCTATGAAAAAGGCGGGCTCCAGCAATCCGGTCTTTCTGATGGATGAGGTGGACAAAATGTCCACGGACTTCCGGGGGGACCCTTCCTCTGCGCTCCTCGAAGTACTGGATCCGGAGCAGAATTTTGCCTTCAACGATCATTACCTGGATTTGGATTATGATCTCTCTAAAGTCATGTTTATCACGACGGCGAATACCTTGGACCGAATTCCCCGTCCGCTCCAAGACCGGATGGAGATCATACGGATCGCAGGTTATACGGAGTTGGAAAAACTGAATATCGCTAAAAAGTATCTGGTGGGAAAGCAGATAAAAGCCAACGGCCTCAGCGAAAAAAATGTCCGTTTTGGAGATAGCGCTATCCTCGGGTTGATCCGCCATTACACCAAAGAGGCAGGGGTGAGAAATCTGGATCGTGAATTGGCTTCGATCTGCCGCAAGGTGGCCGTAGAGGTGATTAAAAAAGACCGCAATGCCAAGATCAACGTCGGGGGAAAGAGCTTGCATAGGTACCTGGGCTCGCCGAAATACCGATACGGCAAAGCCGAAGCAGAGCACAAGATCGGCGTCACCACGGGATTGGCCTGGACCGAATTAGGCGGCGAATTGTTGTCTACGGAAGTGACGATAATGCCCGGCAAGGGGCAACTCATCATAACCGGCAAGTTGGGCGATGTCATGCAGGAGTCCGCCCAGGCGGCTATGAGCTATGTGCGCTCGCGCGATATGGCGCTGGGATTGGCGAAGGACTTTTACCAGAAGATCGACGTCCACATCCATGTGCCCGAGGGCGCTATTCCCAAGGACGGCCCATCCGCCGGCATCACGATGGCAACCTCGTTGGTCTCCGCTCTCATTCGCATGCCTGTACGTCATGACCTTGCGATGACGGGCGAGATCACGTTGAGAGGAAGGATTCTTCCCATCGGCGGGTTGAAGGAGAAAGTCTTGGCTGCTCATCGAGGCGGGGTCAAGACTGTGCTGATACCCGAAGAGAACGAGAAAGATATCGAAGATATCCCGTCCACGATCTTGAAAACGGTCGATCTCATTCCGGTCTCCCATATGGACCAGGTTTTGAAGAAGGCCCTGATACTGGAAGACCCGGAGAACTTTTTGAAAGCCAAGCAGGAATCTATTGAAGGCGTAGAGGAAACCTCCGGCTTTGAGAAAAAGGAGGAGGAAAGCTCCGGGGCGGATATTCTGCCGCACTAGAGAGTCCCTGATTCGAGCCGACGCTCGGCGGATTGACACCCGAGCTATCCTACTGTTATAAGAATCCAATATTCTGCCGTTACGTTTGGCAGCAGAAGGGGTGGGCAATGACAAAGGCGGACTTAATTGATGCGGTAGTAAAACGGACGGAGCTTCCTCGACAGAGGGCAGAAGAGATCGTGAATGGTCTCTTGGATGATATCATCGGTGCTTTAAAGAACGGAGATAA
>JAUXIP010000263.1 GCA_030620935.1 Deltaproteobacteria bacterium
CCCGCGGCGAGAAAGAGATTACCCCGGAGATCATGGACCTCCTTTATCGAGATGTCGATGTGGTCTCGCAACTCATGACTGCACTGGAAGAGGGTAAGAAACCTGAAAACGTCGATGAGGTCATCGAGCAACTCCAAGTCGCCGCAGGAGAAAAAGCCCCATCCAAGACTGCCCCTACAAGCCAACGTTCCGTCACAGCGAAGAAACCTCGATCCGCTCAGATAGGTACTCAGCCCTCGGCAAAGAGGGACGAGGGGTCAGCTTTAACGACCATTCGGGTCGAGACCGACAAACTCGACGCCTTGATCAATCAAGCAGGGGAGCTCTTAGTTTCCAAAATCGAGGCCCTAGACAACCTCCAACATATAGACCAAACGTTGGAGTTGCTCGATGAATGCCGCAAAAAGCTGATACAGGAATCGGCCCAAAGCCCGATTATAGCACAGATCGATGCCTTGACTGAGGGGTTTTACAACATCCTTCTGGGACTGTCCGAGAATACCCACCGCCTGGAACGGGTGGTGGACGACATCCATGAAAAGGTAAGGGACATGAGACTCCTGCCCCTCTCCGCGATTCTCGATCCATTTCCCAGAATGGTTCGTGATTTAGGCCGCGAATTGGAAAAAGAGGTGGAGATCGCTCTAGAAGGAGTTTCGACTCGGCTCGATAAAAAGATCCTCGAAGAGTTGCGAGATCCTTTAATCCACCTCGTTCGGAACTCCATGGACCACGGCATGGAATTTCCCGAGGAAAGAGAAAAGAAGGGAAAACGGCGACAGGGAAAGATCGTCATCAGCGCCAAGCAAGGAGGGGGAAGAGTTCTAATCTCCGTTGCAGACGACGGAAAAGGAATCGACCGACAGAGCATAGAGAGAACGGCGATCAAAATGGGCCTTGTCTCGGCTGAGGAGATCAGCCGTTGGCAGGACAAGGAAGTTTGGGAGCTCATTTTCCGTAGCGGCTTTTCAACCGCTGCTACCGTAACCAAGGTCTCAGGCCGAGGCGTGGGCCTGGATGCGGTGCTGGACAGAATTGAAAGTTTGAAGGGCACCATCAACATCGAATCCAAGGTTGGAGAGGGCGTCACTTTTACTCTTTCTCTTCCTCTCACGCTCAGCACCCTCCACGCCCTTCTCTTCCAGGTAGGAGGCGAAAGTTTCTGTCTTCCGACCGACGCCCTGGAGAAAAATCTTTTGCTCCCCAAAGATCAAATCAGCACTGTCGAGGGGAAACGCACGGTGATTATCGACGGAGTGCCTCTGGCCTTCGCCTGGCTGGCAGACCTACTCAATGTTCCCCGCGAAGAGAATAGCGAAAAAACAACTCCGGCAGTTCTTCTTTACACGCCCAGGGGAAGAGTCGTCCTGGGAGTGGAGCGCTTATTAGGAGAGGAAGAGATCGTCGTTAAAGGACTCGGAGGACTCCTAAGTCATGTCCCCCACCTCTCCGGAGGAACGATTCTCGGGAAAGGCCAGATCGCTCTCATCCTCAACCCGAATGACATCCTGCGCACCCTTTCCAAGCGGGGGCGTATCGGGGAGATCCACAGCGCGGCTCCGTCTTCGTCCACCAGTTCCGCCCCAATGCCACAACGGACCAAAAAAGAAGGTCCTCGTGGTCGAGGATTCCTTGACCACGCGCACGCTGGTGAAAAACATTCTTGAGGCCGCGGGATTCGACGTTACTACGGCGATCGACGGCGAAGAAGGCTTGATCCAGCTGCATGAGAAACATTTCGATATCGTGGTCAGCGACATCCAGATGCCGCGACTGGACGGGTTTGCCTTGACCGAGACGATCAAAAAAGATCCGCGATTGAAAGAGATCCCGGTCATCCTAGTAACAGCCCTCCAGACGGAAGCAGACAAGAAAAAGGGCATCGCAGCCGGCGCGGACGCCTATATCACAAAAGGATCCTTTCATCAGAAGCACTTGCTGGAGATCATCCAGCGATTCGCCTAAGGCGAGTCATCTCTGATCAGTTTTATTCAGGGGTAATCGCTATGAAAGAGGAAGCCAACAAAGCAATTCGGGTTCTCATTACGGAAGACTCCCCCCTAGTGGCCATCATGATGCGGGAGTTTCTGAATCAAGATCCCGAGATTGAGGTCGTCGGGTGGGCGAAAAACGGCCAAGAGGCGATCGAGCTGAGAGATTCGCTGGTCCCGGATGTGATCACGATGGACCTCAACATGCCGGTCATGAGCGGGCTTAAAGCGATCGAGGCCATCGCCTCCAGCCACCCCGTGCCCATTTTGGCGGTGAGCCAGATGATTGAGAGCCGGGACTCCGATATCGCCTTTGAGGCGCTCTGCTCTGGCGCCGCCGATATCATGAGCAAGCCTAGCGGCTACGGCCGGCGTGGGTTCTTAAAAGTCCAAGAGGAGTTGGTTTCACGGGTCAAATCCGTAGCAAAAATTCGGCCTAGAAAATCCAGAATCAAGCAGCAGCCCAATACGGCTGCTCTCAAGCTGGCAACGGCACGCAGGCCTCGGCGAGGATTGGTCACCGTCGGCGCCTCGACAGGAGGCCCCGCGGCCCTCACTATTCTTCTCAAAGGGTTTCCGCCGGACTTTCCTTTCCCGATCGCCGTCGTGCAGCATATCGCGCCCGGATTCGTTATCGGCCTTTCACAATGGCTTACAAGAATATCTCCGCTCCCGGTCAAGGTCGCTAAAGACCAGGAGACTCCCGAAAGCGGGACCATCTATCTTGCGCCCGACAACTACCACCTGGAGATCGACCGTGACAGAAAATTCGTTCTGAACAATGACCCGCCGATCCGCAACCACCGCCCCTCGGTGGACTACCTGATGAAATCGGTAGCCTCCTCGTTCGGCAAACGAACCATCGGTGTCCTGCTCACCGGCATGGGGAATGACGGCGCCGAAGGACTCAAGCGGATCCGGGAAGCAGGGGGTAAAACGATCGTCCAAAATGAGGCGACCTCTTTGGTCTTCGGCATGCCTAGGGAGGCGATCACGCGTGGAGCCGCGCAGATCGTCAGCCCCTTGGAGGAGATCGCATCGGAGATCGTCCAGGCGACCATCGGAGAGGAGCGCAAAACGGAAAGGGGAAATGGCAAGTAAGATTGTTGTCGCCGACGACAGCCCGACTCAAAGGAACACTATCGCCTTGGCGCTCGAGCGGAACGGGCATGAAGTCATCCAGGCCAGCAACGGGCTGGATGCGATTACACACGTCTGCCGGGAAAGCCCGGATCTTCTTGTCTCCGACATCATTATGCCCGACCTGAACGGCTACCAAGTTTGCCGCTTGCTCAAGAACGACCCGGCCACCGAGGACATCCCGATCATTCTCTTGACCACACTCGATCAGCAAGAACACCGCTTCTGGGGAAAAGAGGCCGGGGCGGACAGTTATGTGCTCAAGGCTGCGGACCCCACCGCCCTGGAAAAGGAAGTCGCGCGTCTTTTGGTGGAGAAAAAGAGACTTCCCGTTGAAGAGAGACGAGGCAAGGGGCCCCCGATCCTTGCCCGCCAAGGGGCTCAGACAGTCTTGAGTGATTTGCTCGACCACCTCTTGTTTGAGGCGACCATTGCCAACCGCATCCGAGAGATCGGACGCTTCAGCGGCAGCCTGGAACACTCCGTACAAGTCTTCTTCGAATTCTTCCAGGACCTCATCGATTACCAACTCGCCATCCTCTGCATGCACACATCCACCGGCCCGCTCTTGGTTGTCCATCTGAAGGAAACGGTACCGGCCTCTCTTTTAGAAACCGCCAAGGAAATGCTAAGGAAAAACAAACTCTTAAACCCAGCGGAGATGGAAAACGCTAAAATCCATCTCCTCAACCAGGAATTGCTAAGCCAGGATAAAGCCCGCGAGGGGGGAAAGAATCCCGGGGTACTCATGGTTCCATTCTCCTCAGCTCCCGGAGAAGGAGGTCTCGCTGTCCTGAACCGGAACAGCGATTTGTACCCGGAAGAAACGGTCAACATCTGTAAGATCGCCGTGCGGGAGTTGGAGCCGATACTCAAATTCAACCTCCAGGCCGAGGCCATGGAGGGACTCAAGGCGGATTTCACCGCAATGATTGTCCACGACTTGCGCTCCCCTCTACTGGCGGTCCTATCCGGAGCCGCAGTCCTGGAAGACGGTCTGGTAGGGCCCGTCAACGAAGAGCAAATCAAATGGCTCGGAAAGATTCAGGCGGGCACCAACAACCTCTTGGAGCTGGTCAATGACTTTCTCGATCTCTCTCAGATCGAAGCCGGCC
>JAUXIP010000290.1 GCA_030620935.1 Deltaproteobacteria bacterium
AGATCCACAGGAAAGTTAGGACGATGATGAGCCCGATGATTCCACTCCGGCGCAGCGTGTTGAGGCGGTTTTCGATGAAAATCGAAAAGTCATTGTACAGCCCGATGGTTACGGTTTCGGGCAATCGGCCACGGATTTCTTCCACTAGAGTCCTGACTCGTCTTGCGACATCAATGGAGTCTCCTTGACGTTCCTTGGAGACCAGTAAGTTAATAGCTGGCCGCCCGTTAAAGCGCCCCATCGTGGTTGCATCTTTGAAAGTCTCCCGTACGGTTGCGATGTCACCTAAGGTCAGCGGATGCCCCACTTCTTGCGAGCGTAGAATAATTTGTTCTACATCGCCGGCCCCCTGAGCTTCACCCAGGGTCCGCAGGAGGATTTCTCCGCGGGCAGTTTTCAGTGTTCCCCCAGGTACATTCTGATTGTGACTGGCAATCACCGCTCTGAGGTCATCTAGGCTCAGGCCGTATTGGTCAAGTCGTTCCGGGTCTACTTCTACCCAGATCTGCTGCTCTCGGATCCCTAGAATTAGAACGGATGCGACTCCCTGAATCCGGCGCAGATCATCGCGGAGATCCTTGGCCATCTCCCGGAGCGTTGCCTCGTCGATATCTCCTGCCATCGAGACCGTGATGACAGGAAAGGCGGACTTGACCTCGCTGACGTCGGGTTTTTCAGCCTCCTCAGGTAAATCCGTGACATTATCCAGGGCAGCTCGGACGTCGCTTAGCGCCCGACTCATGTCAGTATCAGGTTGGAACTTGATCACAATCTCAGACGAACCTTCCCGCGATACCGACAGAAGCTCATCCACATCATCGACTTGGGCTACTTCTTCTTCGATCTTTGCGGTTATGAGTTTTTCCACCTCCTCCGGAGAGGCGCCCAAGTATTCAGTGTCGATCTTGATCGCTTGGCGAGAAAACTCGGGAAACATTTCCCGGTGTATCCTGAGGTAGCTAATTAAACCTGCCCCTATGACAAAGAGGGCAAGAAGGTTGACGAGAACCCGGTTCTGAACGGAAAATTCAACCAATCTTTTCATCGCTCAAGTTCGCGTTTCCCGACGATTCGGATAGCGGTTTGGTCTTGAAGCAATCGCTGGCCGGCAATAACAAGAAGATCCCCTGATTTGAGTCCACCACGGATCAGATGGCGAGATCCGAAAGTGCGAGCGATCGTGACGGCACGGCTGTGGGCGATTCCCTGTTTTTCATCGGCGATGAAGGCCACCGGCCTTCCGTTTTGGCTAAGGATGCTTGATCGTGGGATTAGAATAGCCTCCGGGTAAGTGTGCACTGGAATATGAGCGCGTGCGAACATCCCAGGAAGGAGACGTTTCGGGCCCGCGTTCTTAACAAGAATTTCCACTGGAAAAGTCCGCGTCTCGTCATCGGCCCTGGGACCTATGTGCTCGACCCGACCTTGAAAAGGCTCGGACAAACCGTTAACAACCGCCTCAGCTGGTAATCCGGGACGAAGAAAGTCGATATCCTTCGTCGTAACCCGTACTAGGAGCTTCACGGTAGAGAGGTCCGCCACGTGGAAGAGAATCGTCCCTGGGGCGACCTGCTCGCCGAGAGTGATCTGTTTTTCCGATATGACTCCGGCAAATGGGGCCTTTACCTGAGTGTCCTCCAGTGCATTGCGGGCGCTCGCCAGTTCCGCCTCGGCTGATGCCAGATCAGCCTCCGCAACCGAGTGCTGGACCTGAGCCTCCTTAAGCCCGCTTTCAGCACGTTCTAGTGCCTCCTCGGCCTGGCGGACGATAAGTTCTGCACGTTCCACATCCTGCCTAGAGATCAAATCCCTTTCGAGCAGGCTAATGAGCCGCTTGTGCTCGGCTCGGGCGAGACGCAGTTTATCCTGATTGATGCGGATCAATGATTTTTGCCACGCAATATCCACCTTTCGTCTTTGGATTTCTGCTCGCGCTCTGTTTACTAAGGCTTTTTGGCGGCTTACCTCGATTCGAAAGGAGGTAGGATCGATCTCGGCCAGCAAGGTTCCCTGCTTTACGGCCGCTCCGAGTTCGATCTCCGGAGGGATTAGCGTTATAGGACCTGAAACCTTAGTGCCGACTGAGGCTTCACGAATGGCTTTTACGGTTCCCAGTGCCTCTAAGCGATAGGTGAAATCACGCGGGGTGATGCCGGCTACTTCCACCGCCACAGGGACCGGCTCTACCTCCGCTTGACGCAGCTCTTGCGGGCTTCGAATCAGATAGACACCCACCCCGGTAATGAAAACCATACCTAGTATTAAAAGGAGAGAACGATTCCGCGTGATCATAGTCGTAAGCTCCTTAGGGTAGTCCGGGTTAAGTTTTTACACATGGCGTCAAGGTCGAAGGCATTGCGGTCGCAGAGCCATTGAAGGACCAACCCGTCCAGGGAAGCCAATATATTGGCTGCAGTCAGTAGGGGATCATCGCAGCGGAAAGATCCATCCTTTACTCCAGCAGCGATAATGGCGGCGATGTCGTTGCGAGATTCCGCGTAGGCGTCGCGCAGGCGAGTCTGAAGCAGGTCCTGTTGTTCACCCCGGCCTCCCTCTGCCCAGAAGTCGAAGAAGACGAGAAAGAAGGGTTCCCACAGGCGAAAGGTCTGGAAGGCGACATCGATAAAGCGTTCCAACATGACGACAGGCTCGGTAACCTTGGCCAGCTCTTTCATGTAGAAGTTTTTTAGCTCAGCTATCATGTGGTCATGCAGAGCGAGGAAGAGATCGGTCTTGCTTTTGAAGTATTCGTAGACGGTGCCTTTCCCGATGCCCGCCTCATCAGCCACTGCCTCCATCTTTGCCCGGTGATAGCCTTCCCGCGCAAAGACCCGCATAGCCGCATCGAGGATCTCTCTGCGCTTCTTATTTTTATCAACAATTATAGGCACTTAGATCTCATTTATGATAATGACCGACCAGCCGGTCAATTTAAAGTTTAACTCAATTCTTGTTCATGTCAATAACCCCGTTGTAGAGGTGGTTGCTGCTAAGTTATAAGTACTGGTCATACAAAAGGAGAGAAAAGTTGCCAGGGATCATTTACATTTTTTCGTGGTGGGTTTTTGTGCTTCCTCTTTTGCTCGGCTCGCTAGCCTGTGCGCAGACGCTACAGCTCGACAAGATCAAACTACCTCCGGGCTTTGAGATCAGTGTCTACGCAAGCAACGTGGAAAATGCCAGGTCGATGACGTTGAGTCCCAATGGGACGTTGTTTGTGGGTAGCCGTAGGGCGGGAAACGTCTACGCCATAGTGGATCGGAACAAAGATCAGAAAGCCGATGAAGTGATCACGATTGCAGAGGGATTAAACGTGCCCAACGGTGTCGCTTTTAGAGACGGTGCTCTCTACGTGGCGGAGAATAACCGGGTGTTGCGCTTCGATGATATTGAAAGCCGTCTAAGAGCTCCACCGGCTCCTGTCGTCGTCAATGATCAATTTCCCACGGACGGGCACCATGGGTGGAAATTTATTCGCTTTGGCCCGGATAGGCGGTTGTATGTGCCGGTCGGGGCGCCGTGCAATATCTGCGAGCCGGACGAGAATCGGTATGCGGTTATCATGCGAATGAAGCCGGACGGTCGCGGGTTGGAGACTTTTGTCCGGGGGGTTCGTAACACAGTCGGCTTCGACTGGCATCCGGTAACGAAGGAGCTTTGGTTTACCGACAACGGACGGGATTGGCTGGGCGATAATCGGCCGCCGGATGAATTGAACTATGCACCGCGGCAAGGCATGCACTTTGGCTATCCCTACTGTCACGGCGGGGATATTCCAGATCCGGAGTTTGGGGAAGAACGGAAATGTAAGGAGTTTGTGCCGCCCGCGCAGAAGCTCGGCCCACACGTCGCGTCACTCGGCATGCGATTTTACACAGGCTCGATGTTCCCGGAAAAGTATCGAGGTCACATCTTTATCGCTGAGCATGGGTCCTGGAATCGCAGCACGCCGATCGGATACCGCATCACCTTTGTCCGGCTCGAAGGAAACCGTGCTGTATCCTATGAAGTCTTCGCGGACGGGTGGCTGCAAGGGAGCCGTGGATGGGG
>JAUXIP010000043.1 GCA_030620935.1 Deltaproteobacteria bacterium
GTAGGAGTGGGGGCGCCCACCGAGCCCTGGCCGAGAAGGGCAGCGACGAGAGGCGCGGGAGGGCGAAGGCCTTTCGGCGTCGCATTTCGCGTTAGAGTCAGCACGTAACTTACCAACAAAGCCTAACAACCTATGCCTGCTTATTCCTTCCCCGGCCTTGTCCCATCTTCATTGCGACGGCGAATCTGTTCAGGATCGACCTTTAATTTCTCCAACATGGGGAACACTGCGTCTCCGGCTTGAATAGCGGGCCGATCCAAACCGCTGGCGCTTTCCCCTTGCTGGACCAGCATGTGTCCCAGGTTTTCCATGAACGGCCGGTTATGGTGCACCAAAAAACGCGCCGGCTCCGTTCCCGTATTGAAGTGCTGGTGCCATGAAAATACCGGGATACAGAGTGTGTCGCCGGCCTTCCACTCTATTTTGTGGTCTTCGATGATGCTGTAGCCGCTTCCACGCAGGATATAGTTCGTCTCCTCGTAGAGGTGGCGGTGTGCGCCCGAGTGGCATCCGGGCGGAACTTCGGCGAGCGAGCTGCCGAGAACCCGCGAGTGAAACCCGACCTTGGGATCTACGACGTAAGCAACATAACCCATGCGGGTCCCTTCGAGTTTTATATCTTTGCCCTTCACCAACACCTTGCCTGCGCGACGGACTCCCTCCTCGTCGCTCGCGAAGGATAACTGCTGTCTATAAAGATCGTCCATCGGGCTTAAAGACGGCCCGTCACCCTGGGTAGCATAGCTCACCTGAGTGGTGCCACCTCCAGGTAATAAGGTTTCCACGGCCTGCTTCCCCTCCTGGGCGAAAACCCAGTTCTCCGGGTAACGATCATCTTCATAGATCGCGGTCCCCAACGCCATCCCCAGCGGCCCCGTAGTAGCCGCCACATAGAGCATGACCTCGTCGCTGGTATTGACATGGCGGTGCCACGCGAAAATCGGAACGCACATGAAGTCTCCCGGTTCCCAGTCGTACTGAACGCCATCGATCACGCTGTATCCCCGTCCCCGAAGTATGAAGATGACGGCTTCAATGTTATGGCGGTGGCCCAGAGTCCTTTTCTTCTTGACCTGCTTATCCGGCAGATGACTACCGATCCAGAAGCGAAAAGTACGCTGGCTGAAGCCTATGCGAGGATCGACGATATAGACCTTGCCGCGTTGAGCGTATTGCGTCTCAATATCCTCAGCCGACACATGCAGTGGAGACTGCTTGCGACGGTTGACCTCATCCTTGGCGTAGGTCTGGTGCTGCCAGTTTAGGCGGTCGTGTTCTTCGGGTTTAAGAACCGGCACTATGTCTCCCTTTGTTACGCGTAGAGCTTGTTGATGAATCCCGACTGATCCAGCTCTCTCAGATAATGAAGATCCCACAAGGCCAGAGGACTGATCTCTTTGGCCTCAGGAGATTTCATGCAGCCAAGCTCGTAGGCATTGATAATCGCCTGCGGGTCCGGGTACGGCTTCCGTGGCATCCTCACTAGCCGGTCGTAGCGGTACGAGTCCCCATTTTGCTTACTTAGATCCTCGAGGATTTTCTCGCTCTCGGCCTTGCGCGTGTGGGCGAAGTGAATCCCCAAGACCAACGCCTTGACGAGACGCTCTCCCAACTCTTTATGTTTGTTGAGCACGGTATAGGAAGTCGTGAGAGTAGCGCCGTTGATCATCGGCAGCGGTCCCAGCGAATGGAAATGAAAGCCCGCGTCCTGGTATTCCCGCGCACTGCCTGATGAGAATGTCGCATCGCCCTTTCCTGATTTCATGGCCTCAACTTGGGCCTCGGAATCCTCATGCTCGACCCAAGTCACTTCATCTAAGCCGATCCCGGACCGGATAAGATACATCATGTGGTTGCCCCGTCCATGATGAAAACCGCCGTCCCGCCCCTCCATCGGGGTATCGACGATCCGCCGGCCTCGGAGATCTTGAATGCTCTTGATCGGCTCTCGCGAAACAATGGTCGCAGTCACTGCATTGACAGGCGATGCTATACTCACAATCGGCTCGCCCTTGACTACGAGACCGTACGGCGTGAGATGATCGCCGGAAATAAAGTCGATCTCACCCTTGAACAAAGCCTTTTCCGCTTCAGGGGGTTGAGCACAATATTCAAAACTCGTCGCTTCAAGGCCCACTTGATCCCAAATTCCCTGCTTCTCAATAATCGTCCAGATCGGCAGATGCGATCCTGACCTGTAAACACCTCGAATTTTTATTTTGCTGTTTGCCATCGATGTCCTCCTTACGAAAGATTCCAAATTATTTGTGTGTGCAGAACGGATGATAACCGCCCATCTTGCACTTAGCCCCGGCGGCCGCCAGGGCCGCCTCGAAGTCGGCGTGAAACTTAGGATTCTCGTCTTCGTACTCGATCTGGTCCCCGCCTTCTTTGACGCTTTTGTATATGTAAGCCTTTCCGCCGGCCTTGGGCTTGTCGCTCCCCCAGCCGATGGCCAAAAAGAAAACCGGTTGCGCGCCCGCGTTGAAATGTTGATGGAACCACATCTCAGGCGGCACGAAGATACTGCCCGGCCCCCACTCGATCCTTTCAATCGGCTTCCCCTCCTGCCACATCAGCGTGTAGCCCTGTCCCCGCAGAATAAGGACGTGTATGCCAGGTCCGTGCCGGTGGGCTTTTTTATACGATCCCACCTCCCATTGAGAAACGTGCGACTTGACCGTGTTATTCACCAGCCTGAATACCGTGCTCCGGGCATTCGCGCCGCGGTTGAAATCGCCCGTGAAAGTCTGGCACTCCCTGACATCGGTTACGAAGTTCGTAGACCACTGTCTGGAGGGATCGGCCGCCTGCTTGAAGTAACCCTCTTCGCCGTTGAACCGGTCGCTGAAAACAAATGGATTGTCGAAGACGAACTCCAGGTTATTGAACGTATCGATCACTCGAGGAGCACTGGTCATGGCGACGTAGCGGGCAGGCTCGCTGCCCGAAGCATTGAAGTGCTGGTGCCAGGCATTCATCGGAATGGAGAAGAAGCTCCCCTCTTGCCATTCGAAGCTCTGCTTCTTGCTCGGGTCGAGCCAGACCGACGTCGCCCCCTGTCCTTTGAGAATATAGATCGTCTCTTCAAAAAGATGCCTATGAGGATGAAGTGACTTCCCCGGAGAGATCTCGCACACATAGGCGTCGTTGAATCCTCCGGTTCCATCCAGGTTGATAAATACTGCCGATCCGTTGTCGCTGGAATTCCACGGGGTCAGCTCGATGTCCATCAGGTTTTTGACCGAGAGCCCGCGAATCGTCGGCAACCCTTCCGATTCCTTCCACTGCTCGTAAGGCGATTTATATTTTGCCCTCTCGCGGGCTTCCTCTCCGACTGCTGTTTGTGCTTTGGCCATACTTTTCACCTTCCTTCTTTAGTTTCCGAACTCAGTCCGGTTTTCACGTGGCTGCTTCCTCTCTGTATATGCCCAACGCCTTGGCGACCGGCCAGTCATTGACGCTGAAGAGAACCGCGTCCCGGTCGATCTTATTCTCGTGATGGTGCCAGTGCCACGGGGGCACCACAAAAAGGTCGCCTTGTCCCCACTCGAATCTTTGATTCTCGACGACGGTCACGCCTTCCCCTCTGAATGCCTGATAAATGACCGTGCTCGTGTGGCGATGGGACCGAGTCGTTTCCCCGCCTTTAAGAAGCTGTATCTCGCACGAAAAGGTCGGCAGAGTGGGTCCGCCGCTAAACGGATTGACATATTCCAACTTAACGCCGTCGAAGGGGTCTCCTTGACTCTCTTTCAAGGCCAAGAGGGTCGAGTAGGTCTCCTCCCAGCGATAACGAAACGGCGGCGGCGCAAAGTCTGTCTTTATCCAGTTAGGACGGGCGTAGCCGAGAACTTTGGTGGAGTAACCATCGGGTTTTTCCACGGACTGCTGCTCCCGGACGTAGTTCTCCTGGAACTGAGCGTTCAAATAACTCACGAGGCGAACATCCAGTCCGTCCAACCATATGACCGGCTCATCGGAGGTATTATGATGGTCGTGCCAGGTCCAATTGGGCGTCGTGATCAGATCTCCTTCTTCCATCGCAAAACGCTCTCCTTGGACCACCGTGTAGGCCTTAGGTGATCCCTTGATGACATAGCGGATCGCGCCGGCCACATGGCGATGCGCCTCCGCGATCTCGCCGGGCTTGACGATCTGCACGGAGAGATGGATCGTGTGCGTCATTCCCGTAGGCAAACTGGGATTTTTCATCTGGATGGTTCGTCTGCCGGTTTTGTCCATCGGCACCAACTCGCCGGCCCGCTGCAGCCCTTCGTAGATGTCGGCCCATTTCCATAGATAAGGCTGGATTTTGGGAGGGTACGTGCGGGGATTCCAATGACCCCCCAAGCTTTTTTCCGCTAGCCACTGATTCAATTCGGACAATTCCATGGCTCCTCCTTAGTCTCGCTCCGAAATCCGGTACAACTCGGCCGCATTTTTCCACAGAATCCTTTCCCGGTCGGACTCCGGTATTTCTTCAAAACTTTGCTCGATGAACTTTTGAGTCTCAGGCCAGGTCGACGTCGCGGCCGGAAAATGAGTCGACCATAAAATATTCTCGGTCCCGATATACCGTCGGGTACTGAGGCCGGCCCGATCATACCATCCGACCAAGTAACACTGGCTGCGAAACGCCTCCGAGGGCGTCCGGTCATGGCCTTCGGAACGCAGCTGGTCTCCCTTGGCCTGATAGTCCGTATATTCAAGCAGGTAAGCGCCCCAACCCAATCCGCTTTCCCCAAAAACGACTTTGAGCTTGGGAAACCTCGACAGGATACGCGAGATCAACAGATTGACTATGACTGGGATCGTGCTGACCGGCCGCGCGATCGCGCTGAACGCCGCAGCGACAGCCGGCGAATAGCCTTCGTACGGCGGCACCTGGATGGCCGCCGAACCACCCGAGTGAAAGCAGATGGGCACTTCCAACTCCTGGCAGACGGCCCACAGAGGATCGTAAGCCGCGTCGTTGATATGCGGCACTTCCCGGAGCTCCATCGGGACTGCGGGATAGATCACCCCTTTGTGCCCTTTAGCGACGGCCCTACGGATCTCTTTGACCGCAGCCTCGACCGGGAAGATCGGGACAATGCATTGAGGAACGAAACGGTCGCTGACGCTTACCCATTCTTCAATTAACCAATCATTGTAAGCTTGGACGCAGGCCAATTCCAGCTCCGGATCTTCGATCCGGCCGAAGGTCTCGCCGGCCACGCCGGCGACGGTCGGATACAACACCGAGAAATCGACGCCGTCGGCGTCCATGGCTTTCAGGCGCTCTTTAGGATCGTAAACAACCTTGGGAACCTCTTCCCAACGACGAGGCACGGCAGAACGGTCCGCCATGACGCCTCCCGCCTCCGCTACTCCTTGTAGAGGCAGCTCGCGTCCATCCACGATCCAACTCTCGGTTCCGTCTGCTTTTTGCTCGACGTGGGGAATCCTGTCGCCCCATTTGGTCTTCGACAGCCGCTCGGTCCATAGCTCCGGATGTTCCTGAACGTGGTCGTCGACGCTTATAAAACGCTGGCTTTGCATTCTAAAATGACTTCCTTAATCCCTCTCCGACGCATTCACGCGACGCCATATAAATTCAGGGCGTTCTCGTACAGCAGCTTTCTCCGCTCCGCATCGGCTACGCCGTCCAAATTCTCTTCGACAAAGCTCCAGGATTTGGGATACGTAGAGGCTATGTGCGGATAGTCCGACTCCCACATGATCTTGTCTACGCCGATCGTGTGGCGCAGCTCGATGCCGGCCCTCTCGTACCAGAAATCCACGTAGATCTGCCGATGGAAGATCTCGCTCGGCCGCGTCGGAATCCCTTCGGTCCAAAGATGGCGCCGCTCCCACTCGTGATCGCACGCCTCCAGGACATAGCTGACCCAGCCGAATCCGGTCTCGGCGCAGGCCCATTTGAGCCGGGGATAGCGATCCAAGATGCCTGAAAAAATCAGGTTGGGAATCAATTGCGCCGGTGTCGCGCACAAGCGCGATGTCGAAACCGTATGCGCCTCCCTTTTTGTGAAGCCGTCCCAAGGCGGAAGAGCCAGTCGCGATGCCAAGCCCGCGGAGCCATGCCAATGAACCGGAATCTCCAGCGCCTGGCACGCGGCCCACAGAGGATCCCAGAAAGGATCGTTCATGCGGGCAAGCCCTTTTTTGGTCATGGCAGGCTCAGCCAACATGACGATCCCCCGGTGGCCGAGCTTCACGGACCTTTCCACCTCTTTCACGACGGTTTCGATATCGCTCAAGTAGGGGATGAGCGCCACGGGAATATAGCGATCACTCACCTGCCTCCACTCCGCCAGGGCGTCATTGTGGACCTGCACGCAAGCCAGCTCAAACACGGGATCGCCGTACAGAAAGCTGAAATTTTGCACCGGAGTGTTTGGGAAAAGGACTTCGCCGTCTATTCTATCTTCATCCAAGGCCTTCAGCCGCTCCACCGGGTCATAAACCTTGGCGGGGACTTCCTCCCAACGCTGCGGGTAATATCCGCGCTCAACGCCCCCCTCCATCGCAGCCGGACAGTTGCACACCGAGCTTCCACTGATTTTTCCATTGACCCGCCACCGTTCGACCAGCTCTTTCTTCCCTTCTTCCCGCACCTCCACGATGTGCGGAATCCGATCACCGAATTTCTCTTTCGAGATGCGGCTGGTCCACGCATCCTTGTCTACCTGTGCGTGCGAATCGCAACTAATTAAACCGAACTTTATTTCCACGTTCTCTACTCGATTTTATTTGCGAAAAATATTGTCGAATTCCTTGATCAGACCATTATAACGAGTGCCCCATTTTTCAGGGGACAAGATATGGGACCGCCCTGTTATTCTCGCCCTGAAATCCCACGGCATATCTTTGCGGGCAACCAGGCGGTTCTGCTTCGCGTATTCCTTTTGTCCTTCGCGGGAAAAAAGAAAGTCGATCAACAGGGCGGCTGCATAAGGATGTGGGGCCTGTTTCATCAGCCAGATGGCGCTTGGATTCTTAAGGAGCAGGGGGTCCGTAATGACATAATCCACGGGAGCACCCTTTTTTTTAAAATTCTCGATTTGATAATGATAACCATCGATGACCAGTTTGACTTCGCCGGCAATCACCATCTGCGTCATCAAGGTATGGCCCCGCTGCATCATGATGTTTTGTCCCGCAAGTCTTCGGGCGAACCCGAGAGCCTTCTCCTCTCCCATGGTGTCGATGAGCGCGGCAAGCCATTCATGGGCTTCCCGGTCCAAGGCCATCTGTCCGTTCCACTTCGGCTGCAGGAGATCTGTATAAGAGCGTGGTCTTTCTGCGGGTGGCACGGCTCGATTGTTGTATCCGATCACCATGGCGTACGTAAAAGGCGCCGCCCGGTAGCCGTCGGCATCCGCGAACCCCTCGCGGATTTCCTTCCGAAAGGGAGCCTTATGGCGGGCGATTAAGCCGGCCTGCATGAGAGACGCATGCGAAAAGCTGGTGCCGCCGAGCACGTCCACCCGAGCAACACGCGCCTTATGTTCGGTGATGACCCTGTTGACCAAGCTCGTTCCTCCGCCCCGGGTGTATTTGACTTTTACAAAAGGATAACGGCGCTCAAATCCTTCCATCAGAGGCCTCGACTGGTCAAAAGGCAGGGTGGCGTACCATTCCACCACCCCCTCTTTGCGAGCTCCCTCCACCAACTGAGTCTCCCTTTCACCCGGGGAAAGTCTGTTTAGCGCAGCCACGATGGACTCTGCGGACTGTTGAGCGAGGCTCGGAGAAACAACACCAACGACAGCGATGACCGCATAAAGAAAAGGACGGAATCTCATGCGTATTAGCCTCCCTTTCGCTGGATCCTAATACAAACGCATTTAATTTTGTGACAATTGAGCATTAGAGCATTAGACCGCCATGGAGCACTTTGACTCCCAATCATCGCTCTACTGTTCCACTGCTCCATTGCTCCAAAGCAAACGCTAATTGCGTTTGCTTTAGTGACCTCCTAGAATGGTCTGCATCTCGTCTGTCGCAAGCTTATAGTCACGCGCCCGCGTTGGATCGCTTGGAAATAAGTTAATGTTTTCGAGAGAAAAAATCTTCGGATCAATATCCCGATGGCTAGGTATCCGTCCGGCATCGCGCAGCATGCTCTGACCCTCCCGCGAAAGCACAAAATTAATAAAAAGCATTCCGGCATTTGGGTGGGGAGCGTGCTTGGCCAAAGCGATCGGGTGGACAAACGTAATCACAGGCTGGTCAAAGATCCACTGTACTGGTGCGCCCCATCCCTTGATGCGCGCCACGATGTGGGCGTAACTGTTGGCGACGATACGAAACTCCCCTGCGGCCAAAAGCTGGGCGAGAAGAGAGTGACCTCGACGAATGGCTGGCTTTTGAGCAGCCAGCCGTTTTAGAAATTCCCTGGCCTTCTTTTTTCCCATCCTTTGTTGCAGGTTCACGTACCACTCTGTATCCCGAATATTGAGTCCGATTTGACCCTTCCACTTTGGATCCAACAGATCCTCGTACTTCCGTGGGGCCGCTTCAGGAGAGACCAGAGCCGTGTTGTATCCCATGGTGTTCAAAAGAGAATGAACGCTGATCCAATGTCCTTCAGGGTCTTTGAATCCCTCCTCGTAAGACGAGGCCTCGGCCGGATGAATTTTCACCGTGAGTCCTTTGTCTTTGATCAGTTGGAGCTGAAATCCCGCCGTGGATACGACATCGACAACATGGTGTTCGGCCTGGGCTTCCGTGATGACTCGCTGCGAAACCCTATCGCTCCCGGCCCGGTAGAAGCGCGGCTTGACGGCCGGATATTTCTTGTTAAAGGCTTCCGCAAGAGATTTGATCTGAACATTATTGAGTGAACTATAAAAGACCACCTCGCCTTCCGCATTCGCTTGCTCCAATAGTGTCGCGCTCAGCGCCGGCGTCCCTGAGAGACCGATCCAAGCGACGATTGCCATCAACCATCGCATCATGCTGAGACCTTTCAACCCAACTTCACAGCTCATTGCACACCCGAAGAGCCGGACGAATTCCGGCGTCATTTTTTCTCTTTTGAACCGTCATCTGATCTTTCCCCGTTTGTCGTGTTCATCGTCGACTTCATCGAGCGCCGGCGCCGAAGACCTCATCGAACTTGTCGAGCACCTCCTTCTGTCTGGGGAGCCACTGCTCGAGATCCGGAGCCCAGGTTTTCACACCCTTGACCGTAAACTTGCTGGGAGTCTTGTTATTTGCCGGCCACCGTTTTTGGTTGGCAAACACCCTCTGTCCCCCGTCGGGACTAATCATGTAGTCGATGAAGAGAGCCGCTGCATGAGGATGAGGGGCCTTCTTTAGCAAGGCGACTGCCGAGGGCGGACGAAGCACCAAGGGGTTGGGTGCAACATAGTCTATGGGAGCGCCTTTCTCCTTCAACTTCAAAAGACTATGGAGATAGGCTTCTACCTGTATATCATACTCGCCAACGATCAGGAGCTGGGTCAGCAGCGTATGCCCTCTCCTTCGAATCAAGCCCTGCTTGGCCAGTTTGCGACAGTACTCAAGTGCCTCCTTTTCCCCCATGGTCCCCAGGATTCCCATAAACCAGGAGTGGGCTTCGGTATCAAGCGCCATTTTGCGGCCTTTCCATTTAGGGTCGATGAGATCACGGTAACTTTTCGGAGCCTGCTCGCGCGAGACCTGGGTCAAATTGTAACCGATGACGAGAGCCGTCGTGTAGAGGGGCATGAAGCGATCTTTGGAATCCCTCAGCGACTTATCCAGATCCTTTGTGTGAGGAGATGCGTATCTCCCCAAAGCCTTTGCAGTGAGCAATCCCGGCATCCGAAAGGAATTGGCGTTGACGACATCGAGTACATAGTGCTTCGCCAGGAACTCCGTGCGGGCTCTTTCCACTACTCTTGACCCCCCTCCACCACTGTATTCGACCTCCAGAAAGGGATAACGTTTCTTAAACCCATTCACGATATCCTGATTGTCCTTGACGTTGCCGGACCCATAATAGACGACTTTCCCCTCTTTTTTCGCCCCGGCGAGAAGCCGCTCCTGACGCTGGGAGGGAGACAGTTTATTGATCTCGGCAAGGATTTCCGGTGCGTCCTTCGCTATGGCGGAAGACCCCATGAATGAGAAAACGAGAAAAAGTACGCTTGCAGTCATCGGTAGAATTAAAGATTTCGTTATGCCCATTTTTTTCCTCCTATCGCGGAATTATTTTGAACAGACCGTTGAAAAAGACCCATCTGCTTCGTTGCGCTCGTCCGCCTCGCTCCGA
>JAUXIP010000181.1 GCA_030620935.1 Deltaproteobacteria bacterium
GCTGATCGACCGCATCGACATCGAGCGGAATACAGGCCGCGACCCTTATGACGCCGTCGTGGAGGCGACGGTGTCACGCTTCCGTCCCATCTGCATGACAACCATA
Organism: Deltaproteobacteria bacterium; assembly: GCA_030620935.1. The sequence continues at coordinate 107 of JAUXIP010000181.1, forward strand.
ACAACCATCCTCGGCGTGATGCCGCTCATCATCAGCCATGATCCCGTTTTCTATTCGCTTGCAATCATCATCGCCACCGGCCTCGGTTTTGGCACGGTGCTGACGCTCGGGGTGGTACCGGTGCTCTACTCCATCCTCTTTCGAGTGCCGATATTGGCTCGCTGAGGTAGGAAGCTAAGCCGCCTCGATCTAACGCACGCCATGTACCTCCGGCAAAGGCGGAAGCTTAATTTGCGATCAGCCTAAGGCTGACTGGCCAGTTTACACTGGCACCAAAATCCACAAACCTCTTTTTACTTCCTCTCCCTCGATGGGAGAGGATAGAGGTGAGGGTGCCGATGATTTTTTCTGCCCCCTCACTCTTACTCTCTCCCCCCAGGGGAGAGAGAGAACCCTATGCAATCCATGCGCTGTACACATGGAAACTCTCCAATCACCACTCCCGCAAATGTTAAACTCTACGAGTCTCCCAGCAGAGCTGGGAGTTCACCTTTGATTAAATTAGAAATCCGGCTTCCACTGAGGCGCATCATCGATTTCCTCGCGAGATAACAGATCGCCCCAGTCCGTCCTTTCCCGCATTTCTCGTTTGATCTCCGCGGGTATAAAGTCTTTGCCCTGACGGATTTCCCAACCACCTCCGAGCGCTTTGTAAACGGTGATCAGGTTTCGCGCTACATCGCCGCGGACTGTGGAAAGCCGATCTTCCTGTTGGACAAGAAACTGTTGTGCGTCAAGGACCTCGTTGTATGAAATGGTCCCTTCACGATACTGGATCATTGATAGGTTGACCGCCCGCTTGCTTGCCTGGACGCTTTCGGCAAGAAATTTCACTTGCTCTTGCGACCGAAGGAATGCCACGAGAGCATCCTCGACTTCCTGAGCCGCCCTGAGCACAGTTTCTTGATAATTGATTACCAGCTGCTGGAAGCGCGCGTCCTGTGCCCGAACATTGTTCTTGATCCTTCCGTAATTCAAAATGGGCCACTCAAATGATGGTCCGACAAAATAGGTGAAACTGTTCGAATCGAAAAGATCTCCGAAGTTCGCTCTGTTGGACTGAATCCCGCCTTTCGCGCTCGACTCCAAGCCGAAAGAGCCTGTCAGCGAAAATGCCGGAAACAGATCGGCTTTGGCGATTCCAATCTGGGCGCTTTGTGCCGCCGCTTCAAGCTCGGCACGACGGATATCCGGGCGTCGCCGAAGTAATTCCGCCGGAATACTCACCGCAACTTCCGGGGGTGCGTTCGGAATAGGCTTCACGCCATCCAATATGTTCTGGAGATCACGGGGCGGCATGCCAAGCAATACGCTGAGCGCATTCTGCCCCTGACGAAGGCCGGTCTCCAGCTCCGGTATCCGGGATTCCGTGTCTCGCAGGAGAGATCTGGCCTGCGCCACATCAAGCTCCGTGACTGCTCCGCCACGGAACCGCGCATCTGCAATTTGTAGGCTCCGCGTTTGGATCTGAACGTTCTGACGAGCAAACTCCAGGCGTTCCTGAAAAGTGCGAATGAGAGAATACGTTGCCGCCACCTCTCCTAGCAAGGAAACCAGGACGTCGTCGTAGTCTGCGATCGAAGCCTTTAAGCTTGCCTCGGCGGACTCGACCCCGCGGCGAAAACGGCCCCAAAGGTCGACCTCCCATGCCACATCGAAGCCGGCACCAAAACCATAAAAGAATTTATCAGCCGCACTCGTATTGGCGGCGTTATCACTTAACTGGTTCGTGCCGATGTCGCCGCTGGCCTGCTGGAGCTGTGGATACTGGTTCCCGACGGCGACCCCTAACCGTGCCCGGGCTTCCAGGATTCTTAATCCCGCGATCCTCAGTGGCAGGTTTTGTTTGTACGCAGTGTCGACGAGGGAATTGAGCACCGGGTCACCAAACACCTTCCACCAGTTGCTGAGATCCGCCGGCTCGACCTTAATTTTCGGATCCTTTTCAATCCATTCCTCTGCCACTGGCGCCTTGGGCTTTACAAAATCCGGTCCGACCTTGACGCATCCGTTGATTAGCAGCGTCAAAATGATCAGGCCGGCTATGGAATTTTTGTTCAGCATGTTAGATAGCATGGATCATTACTTGTGAGAGTGTTGAAAAACCATTAAAACATGGGGCGCAATATACGCGAAAGTGACCCTAAAACTCAACCCTCCCGGTTTGTCGCCGTCTCCCAACAAACAATTAGGGACTCCTCCCGAACCTCTGCTCCTCGGCAAACTGGTATTTTCGATCCCTATCAAAAATGGCCGTGAGTAATTTTGACAGCAGGTGAAAATTGCCGTATAGTCTCTATTATGGCCACGCGCCGTCGATACCTTGACGCTCAAGTGCGCCGTGATCTCGCTCGCAAGATGGTGTTCCTCGCCGGACCCCGCCAGGTGGGGAAGACAACTCTTGCGCGAAGCTTGCCGGGGGCATCCGGGGGTTATCTCAGCTGGGACGTGGTGGAGCACCGTGAGCGCATTCTCAAACGCGAGCTCCCCGTATCCCGGTTGTGGGTTTTCGACGAGCTCCATAAGTACCGATCGTGGCGTAACTGGCTTAAGGGACTCTACGACAGCCGTAGGCGTGGTCAGAGAATTCTGGTTACAGGGAGTGCGCGGCTTGACTTCTATCGCTTCGGCGGAGATTCGCTTCAAGGACGTTATCACCTCCTGCGGCTTCACCCCTTCTCGGTGCGGGAACTCGGCATTAGAACTGCTGAAGAACTGGGTGATCTTCTCAAGTTAGGGGGTTTTCCCGAACCCTTTCTCGGCGGCTCCGAAGTCGAGGCACGTCGCTGGTCCCGCGATTATAGGAACCGGCTGGTTCGTGAGGACGTCACTGGGTTGGAGAGGGTGCAAGATTTGGGTAACCTAGAGCTGATGGCTCTCCGTCTCCCCGAGCTTGTGGGCTCCCCACTTTCCATCAATGCCCTGCGCGAGGACCTACAGGTAAGCCACAAGACTGTGGCGAGCTGGCTGCAGGTTCTCGAACGGCTATACGCTATTTTCAGGCTGCCACCGTTTGGTGCCCCCCGAATCCGCGCGGTCAAGAAAGAGCAAAAGCACTACCAGTTTGATTGGTCGCTGGTGCCTTCGCAGCCGGCTCGTTTCGAAAACCTCATCGCCTCGCACCTTCTGAAGTGGGTCCACTTTGAGCAGGATGCGCGCGGCCGTGACATCGAGCTACGTTATTTTAGAGACACGGACGGTCGCGAGGTGGACTTTGTCGTAGTAGAGGAGCGCCGGCCACGGTTGCTTGTGGAATGCAAATGGGCAGACGGCGAAGCTGATCCCAGTCTTAGGTACCTCAAGGCCCGGTTCCCGGACACGGAGGCGTGGCAAGTGTCAGCGACCGGCAGCAAGGACTATGTCACCCCTGAAGGAATCCGTGTTGGGCCGGCGCCTGCGCTGTTGGGCAAATTGATTTAATTTCCTATGCGTTTTCAGACTAAAATAGAGGCTACGCCCAAGTTAGGGATACAAACCGCAGATGGACACAAACTTTTTTATCGGCCTGCATGGCCGAAAAGTGCCCGAAGGGTACTAGGAGTAGAATTCTACCTTGGTCTGCGTGAGTCCGCGGCTAACTTTTTCTTTAGACCCTAGTCCGAAGTCTATACAGACTAGAGACTGGGGACTACGGAATGGGGTCTGGAGTCGACTTTTCGTGCTTGGGGTCGGCTACACAAGACAAAATAGAGTCAAGTATTGGATTTATCACCATTTTTATCACTTTCCACGCCTCAAGTCCTGGCCTAACACCCAGTAAATTTTTAGCTAAAAACTAGTATTCTTACCAGTTGTAAAACTCTCCCCCCAGTTGTAAAATTCCCTTGTCTAATATCACTGACACGCGTATTGCGCTAAAAAGGTATTGCGTATTCAATGAAACTAAAAAAAGCTAAAATAAAGGTTGATAGGTTTCTGGTCCCGTACAGGGTCTATGGCGAAGCAAGCCAATTTATTATCTGCGTGAACGGTGCCCAGCAAACCATGGCGGCCTGGAAGTCAGTGGTATCCTACTTCTTCAAAGACTACACGCTGGTCGTATTCGACTTTCCAGGACAAGGACGATCTCAGATCCTCTCAGGCTCTAGTGAGGTCTCCCTGGATGAACAAGTCAGGGTCTTGCATCAAATCGTATCAGCTACGAACGGGAATGGGAGATCCCATGTGGTTGGCGCTTCCTGGGGCGGTATAATTGTCGCGGTCTTTGCCGCAAGGTTTCCAAACTTGGTGGATAAAATCATCCTGGCCAGCTTTGGTGTTAAGACAAGCGAGAAGATGTTGAAAGTCATAAGAGAAGGAAAAGAACTCTACGAGAAAGGAAAGGGAGACGAAGTCGCCGAACTAATCATTGAAAACTTTGGGCAGCGGCTGTCCGAATCCTACAAAAAGAAGATTTGTCAGCAGTTTGAGAGTATAAAGAAGGAGCATTTTCGGACTTTCTATGCGCACGGGGGATTACTTCAAAATAGTCATAGTATCGATGAGGTTGTGGAGCTTAAGAATATCACTGCGAAGACATTAATCATCAATGGCGAACGCGATACGATTATGGATTTGGAAGACACCAAGATTGCATCAGCTCAAATTCCTGATTGCGAAACAAAAATCGTATCAGATGTGGGACACTTCCTGCATAACGAACGCAAGGATATTCTAGACATTTATAAAGAGTTTCTTTCCGGAGAGAGGGTGAATCTTCAGGGGTCGGAGAAGAGGGGTATCAGTCCGTAGTCTGAAGGCTAGAGCCTACAGTGTCCCTGCGTCTATCTTACCAAGAACGTACACGACCAGTATCGATTTGAATAAAATCCAATTTCTTGTAGTAGCCAACCCCTCCGCGTTTCATTGCTTTGGCAGTGTCTCTTAGGATCTTCGTATCGGTTCCTGGAAGCCGAAAATCGAGCGCTTTCCCATGCATGTGGAGACTTGTCTTTGCTACCCCGTGGCTGCGCTTGCGCAGTAATTGATTGGTTGCAGGTGAGCGATAACCACTGATGACGTGCACTTCCCCTTGATTCCCAATCTCCACGAGCAAGTCATAAAGAAAATCCAAAAGCTTGACATCGATGGGATGTACGTCACCGGTACGATGATCACGTAAAATGTAATCGATTTCTTCAAGAGCCTCGGGAAGGTAGTGCCCATTTTTCTTATAGATGACC
>JAUXIP010000295.1 GCA_030620935.1 Deltaproteobacteria bacterium
AGAATAGGCTGGACACTGCAAAGCGGCCCGTGTTGAGAGTCCAGGGGGGCACGAGACCGACTAAGGCCTTGCCGACGATGAAGTTGGTGCTCCAGAAAAACGGCGGAAGAAAGAGAAGGAAATAAGAAAACACCGAAGGTCGCGTTGAAGTCTCCAGATTAGAAACTCTCCACCGAGGGACGGATATCGATCTCGTGGGTCCAAGCGTTTCTCGGCTGCCGGAAAGCGTGGATGACGGATGCCGCAATCGCATCCGGCGGGATCACTGTTTCGGCAGGGCGCTCCGGGTCGCGTTGGCGACGCTTGGGAGTGTCTATCTGTCCGTCCACGATGACGTGGACCACGTGGATGCCCTGAGGATGAAACTCGCGGGCAAGCGATTGGCCAAGAATACGAAGGGAGGACTTTGCAATCGCCAGCGGCGCAAAACCGCCGCGGCCGCGCAGAGAAGCGGTGGCACCGGTTAAGGATATAAAGCCGTGGCCGGCCTGCAGCATGTCCGGGATGACCGCTTGGGCGAGATGAACCGCACCCATCGTTCCCACTTCGAAGGATTGTCGAATAATTTCCGGATCGAGACTAAGAAAAGGACCCCGGCCAAAACCACTGGCGTTGTATGCCAGGACGGTGATAGTCCCCCACTCGCGACGGAATCGATCCACCGCTTGGAGTACCGCTTTGCGGTCGGTCGCGTCCACCTGCAACGCCAGGCTCTTGCCACCCGCCGCTTTGATTTGTGCTTCTACCGGCTGGCTCGATTCCGGCCGGCGCGAGAGCAAACCGACCGGGTATCCCTCTTTGGCGAAGGCCCGAGCGAGCGAGGCGCCCAACGCGGGGCCTACTCCGGCGACGATGGCGGCTTCCATATCAAAACAGCCTCACGCGGTTTTTACGAACAACTCCTCTAAGGGCATCTTTCTTCCGATCAGGCCCTGCTCGTGAGAATACTGCATCAGTGTCTCTAAAGTCTTGCGGTTCTGCTCGCCGAGCCCATAGACCCAGGGATCTCGGCCCAAGATCTCTTCCTGCTCCTCCAAAGTGTGGCGAAACCAAGCCAGGGGTACGATTCTCGGATTTTCCAGCCTGGTGTAAGCCACCTGCTTGGCCTTTTCGAAGGCCTGCATCAAATTGATCGGCACCCAAGGGTGCTTGTCGACGACCTCTTGTTTGATGGCTGTCGTATGCATGATGGGGAAAATTCCCGTCCGCTCGTAATACTCGACTTCCAATTCTTTGTAATTCTCGAAGAGCCGGACGACTCGCTTGTCTTTGTCCAAGACGGGATGAATGAGCTCGGTATGAATCACAGCATCAAGTTCGCCGTCGACCAGCATCGGCTCGACACTTTTCCCTTTAGGGACTCGTTGCAGGGCGAGTTCTTGCGGCGGCGTGAATTCGATTTCTTCCTCGTCCTGCGTATACCAGAGAAGCTTTCGGTGCGGGACTTTGTATTCGTGTTCCAGGATGCCGCGTATCCAAAGGTTGGCGGTCGCCTGGAAATTCCGTAGCCCCACCTTTTTACCGATGAGATCCGTGGGCTTCTTGATTCCTTTGGCGGCATTGAGAAAGGTGAAGCCATGGCGGAAGCGGCGGTGGAGGAAAACCGGGATGGCGACGAAAGGCAGGTCGGTAAACTTGGCCATCAGGTAGTTCGACATGGATAGCTCCGCCACGTCGAACTCACGGTTGCGGATCATCTTCCAGTGGCGGACGGCGGAGGTCATGTCGGTCAGGACAGTCAGCTCGATGCCGTCCGGCTTGATGGTTCCTTCTTTCAGGGCGCGAATGATCTCATAGTCCCCGCATGCCAAGGTTAAATGGAGTTTTTTGGACATAGCGTCTAAGCGCCTCTCCGGGCTTTTTTCGCTCGCCGGACAAAGTAGTCCCACATGGATCCTAGGCGGTAGGGCGTATAGATCTGGTCGAACTTCAGCTTTGACTCTTCCTCGCTGGTCCAGGAGGGGTCGCCGGACGCGGTGGCTAGGAGCTGGATGCGCGCTGCCTTTTCTAAGAATACGGCGTATAAGGTTGCTACTTCGACGCTCTCGCCGACGACCGTTGAGCCGTGGTTTTTCATCAGCACGCCGCGGCAGTTTCCCAGACTCTTGGCCACTTCATAGCCCAGTTCGGGAGTTCTGATCAGTGCCGTCGTATAATCGAATAACGGCAGCCCCTCGTAGAAGATATTGCCTTCGTGGCTGATGGGCCTCAGCGGCTGGCACAGTGAACTGAAGGCTGTCGCATACGGGGGATGAGAATGAACGACGCAGTTAACATCGGGGCGGGCCTTAAAGATTTCCGTGTGGATGAAGATTTCAGAGTGTCGTTCGTACTTGCCTGCGATCTTCTTGCCATCCAGGTTGCAGGCGATAATGTGCTGTGGCCGGATCTCCTCGAAGCCGAAGCTATGGGGCTTCATGAGGATCTTGTCCTGGTTCGGAATGCGCACGGAGACGTGGCCAAGAATATTGTCCCAATGGCCCTCACGGGCCAAGATATTGCAGGAATAAGCTAGTTTCTCTTTCAACTCTTTTAAGCTCATGGCTTCTCCTTGGTGAATATTAATTGCGGCGGGGACTGTGCCTTCCTTGTTTCGGACAGGCTCCTCTAGCTGCCATTGCGCAGCCTGAACCGTTGTATTTTTCCAGTCACTGTTTTCGGCAGATCCTCGACGAATTCGACCCAGCGAGGATATTTGTAAGGGGCGAGCTTGTTCTTGACGTGGGTTTGAAGCTCCGTTTTCAGCTCATCGCTCGGCTTGAACTCGGACTTCAGGACTATGTAAGCCTTGGGCTTGATCAGCCCGTCTGCGTCCTGGTTCCCGATGACGGCCGCTTCGAGAACCGACGGGTGTTCCATCAAAGTATTCTCGATTTCGATAGGGGAGACCCATAGGCCACCTACTTTGAGCATGTCGTCGGAGCGGCCGCAATACCAGTAATAACCCGCCTCATCACGGTAGTAGGTGTCGCCGGTCTTCAGCCATTCACCGAGCATGGTCACCTTCGTCTGCTCGTGCTTGTTCCAGTAGTACGGAGCGTTGGCGTCGCCTTTGACGAACAGGTTGCCGACCTCGCCGACCGGGATCTCCTGTCCTTCTTCATTCACTATTTTGGCCTCGAAGGCGGGCGTAACCTCGCCGCTGCTTCCAGGTTTGGCCCGGCCCGGTCGGTTGGCGAGGAAGTCGTGTGTGGCCTCGGTCGAGCCCACGACATCGAGCAGCTCCTGGCCGAATTTTTCTTTCCATTGGTTGAAGAGCGCCGGCGGAAGGGGCTCGCCGGACGATAGACAGATCCTAAGCGAACTCAGGTCGTATTTCTTTTCGATGCGAAGAAGTCTGGCGTAGAGGGTTGGCACGGAGAAGAAAAAAGTCGGCTTATATTTCTCGATAGCCTGTAGAGTTTTCTCCGGATCAGGGCGCTCCGGCCAAAGAACAGTCGAGGCGCCGAAGCGAAAGGGAAAATAGAGCGAGTTGCCGAGCCCGTAGGCAAAGAAGAGCTTGGAGGCGGAGAAGCAGATGTCGTCCTCCCGCATCCCCAAGACCGGCTTTACGAACAGATCCGTGATCGTGATCATATCGTGCTGCAGGTGTACGGCGCCTTTGGGGTAGCCGGTGCTGCCGGAGGTGTAACCCCACCAGGCGATATCGTCTTTGTTCGTCGCCTCGGCTTCGAGATCTGCCGATGCTTTGGCGAGTAGAGACTCGTAGGAAAGAGTCTTTCCTTTGGCGTCTCCCACGACAATGACATGCTTTAGGAAGCGGCACTGCTGCCGGATTGGCTCGATCTGAGGCAGAATGGATTCGTCGACAACGGCGACTCTGGCCCGACTATCATTGAGCAGGTACTCGTAATCCTTGGTCTTCATCCACGGATTAATAGCGACGGGAACGGCGCCGATCTTGATCGCGCCGAAGAAGCTGAAGGCAAACTCTGGAGAATCGGGCAAAATCAGCAAAACTCGGTTTTCAATTTCAACTCCCAGTTCTTTGAGGGCATTGCCT
>JAUXIP010000078.1 GCA_030620935.1 Deltaproteobacteria bacterium
AAAACTCTTTCAGAGACATCGATTTGAGATTTTCTCCGCCTCTGCGGCGGGGAGAAATCGTCTCTGCTTTGACCTCTCTATCCCCGATCACCACCGCGTAAGGAACCTTTGACAACTGGGCCTCACGGATCTTATAGCCTAGTTTCTCGTTTCTTTCATCCAGCTCGACCCGCCAACCCGAAGTCCTCATTTCCTCGAAGGCCTTTTGGGCATATTCCTTTTGCTGGTCGGTCACCGTCATGATGACGATCTGGACCGGCGCCAGCCATAGCGGGAGCGCCCCCGCGCAGTGCTCGATCAGGATGCCCATGAAGCGCTCGATCGAACCCAACAGCGCCCGGTGAATCATCACCGGCCTTTCCGTCGCGCCGCTCTGCGCGACATAGCCCAGGTCAAAACGCTCCGGCATGGAAAAGTCGAGTTGGATAGTTGCCAACTGCCACTCTCGCCGCAGGGTGTCGAGGACCGCGAAATCGACCTTCGGGCCGTAAAAAGCCCCTTCTCCTGGGTCAACTTGAAAGTCGAGCCCTCCCTTCTGGAGCGACTGGGCTAGAGCATCCTCGGCTTTGGCCCAAACCTCCAGGCTGCCGATGTGATGCTCAGGACGGGTGGATAGCTTAATCCGCATCTCTTCAAATTGAAAGGTCCGGTAAACTTCCCGGAGCATCTTCAGAAGATCAACCATCTCCGTCTCGATCTGCTCAGGCGTGCAGAAGATGTGGGCGTCATCCTGAGAAAACGACCGGACGCGAGTGAGACCGGCGGTGACTCCAGACTTTTCATAGCGATGAAGCCGACCGAAGTCCGCGAGGCGCAAAGGAAGATCCCGGTAGGATCGCTTCTTTGCGGCATAGATGAACGTATGACCCGGGCAATTCATCGGTTTGACTCCGAATTCCCGCTCATCGATGCGAGTGAAGTACATGCTGTCTCTGAAATGCTCGTAATGCCCGGACCGATGCCACAGATCGACGTCGAAGATTTGCGGAGTGATCACCTCCTGGTAGCCGTAGCGAAGATAAAGACGGCGCATATAGGCTATGAGCTCGTTGTATACGATGGCTCCTTTGGGGTGAAAGAAGGGGCTCGCCGGGGCAACCGGATGGAAACTGAAAAGGTCCAACTCCCGGCCCAAGCGGCGGTGGTCTCTTTTTTTCGCTTCCTCCAAGCGCCGGAGGTGCTCCTGCAGCTGGTCGTCCGAGGGAAAGGAGGTGCCGTAGATGCGCTGGAGCATTTCATTTTTCTCGTCGCCCCGCCAATAAGCCCCTGCCACGCCTGTGAGCTTAAAGGCGCGGATGACTCCCGTGGAGGGAACATGGGGACCACGGCAGAGATCCACCCAATCCCCCTGCCGATAGAGAGAAACGGTTTCTTCCGGTATCTCCTCCAGGATGGCGACCTTATACTCCTCTCCCATACCACGGAATATCTCGATGGCCCTCTCTCTCGGCATCTCTTCCCGCGCGACGTTGAGGTTCGTAGCCGCTATCTCACGCATCTTGGCCTCGATTCTCTCGAGTTCTTCCGGGGTGAAAGGTTTGTCCCGCTTGAAGTCATAATAAAAGCCGGTTTCGATAGTCGGTCCGATGGTGACTTGTGTGCCGGGAAAGAGACTCTGGACGGCCTGGGCCATGAGATGCGCCGTCGAATGGCGCAGGATATCTAGACCTTCAGGGCTATCCAAGGGGATCCAATCCAGGGCGCAATCTTTGTTCAAAGAGCGGCCGAGATCGACCGGAACGCCGTCGATCTTGGCCGCAATGACGCTGCCGTTCTTCCGCTGAGAAGAAAGCAGCTCGCGTATCTTGACGCCGGCGGCGACCTCCGCGACTTTTCCCTCCGGCAGTTTGACGTGAACGTTCTCCATAAACAGTAGCGATCAGCTTTCAGCCATCAGCAGTCAACCGATAGCTGAAAGCTAAGTAATACAAACATGGTAGGCACGGGCGGGATTGAACCGCCGACCTCTTCCGTGTCAAGGAAGCGCTCTCCCACTGAGCTACGTGCCTATCTTTACTGAAAAGTTATGGTTTTCCCCGCCACGAAATTTAAAGGGGGATGCTTCAAGATCCCCCTGGCATCGCAAGCATCTGATTTTACTATCAATTTTTCATCATCCTGTCAACTTGAGCCGGTTGACGATGAGCCTCGATTCTGTAGCCAGACCAACCCTCGATAAATATACTGGAGCCCGGAAATCACCGTGGTCGTGGCCGTGGCGTAGATCAAGGTGCCGTATAATCGGTCATTCACGAGTTGCGGGTCATAAAGCAACACCAAGGCTGCACCGACCGTGATCAACTGAAACAGGGTGTTGAGCTTGCCCACCGGGCTGGGGCGAACTTCCATCCGATCTCCGGTGATAAAATAAATTGTTCCGTAACCGAACAGAATGATGAAATCTCGACTGACGGCGAGAACGACCAGCCACGAAGGTATCTGGCCGATTAAGCCGAGCATGACAAAGGAGCTCATGACCAGTAGCTTGTCCGCCGCAGGATCGAGGTAGGCCCCCAGGAGAGTCTCCTGATGCGTCATGCGCGCGACTGCTCCATCCAAGACATCCGTCAGCGCTCCAAAGACAAACACGATCGTTGCCTCGAGGTAGAAACCCAAAGACAGCAAGACCAGAAAAAAGGGGATTGCCACGATGCGCATCAGGGTCAGGAAGTTAGGCAAGTTCAACATAGGACCAAGATAGATAGAGACAGGGACAGGGACGGATATTTTCGACGACTCATTTTTCTATCTCTATCTCATTTCTGGATTGTAGCAACTTTCTCATTTGGCCTGCCAGTTTGGGTGTGACGAGCGCTGTTACCTCAATGCCGCTTGTCAGATAGTGCTCTTCCAGGATTCGACCCCGTTGGCGCAAGAGACCCAGAAGATGTCCCTGGGAGGGAGAAAAACAGAAACTAGCCTGTTCCTTGCCTTCGTCGAGTATCCTTCCCAGCATTTCCAAGAGTTGGGGAATTCCTTCCCCGGTCAAGCCGGAGATAGGACAAACCGCTCGGGCTCCGTTCGTCATAAGTCGCTGATAGAGCATAGGAGGGGCAAGGTCGATCTTGTTCGGTACCATCAGATACGGCATCTCGCCCGCCCCTATGTCGCGCAAGACCGATTCAACGACTTCGATCTGTTTTTCACAGAGCGAATGGGTCATGTCCACCAGATGAAGCAGCAGGTCTGCGCTCCAGACTTCTTCCAGCGTGCTCTTAAAGGCCTCGATCAGAGAGTGCGGGATCTTGTTGATGAAGCCGACCGTGTCCACCACCATCACCTTATCTCCGTTGGAGAGTCGAAGGGAGCGAATCGTGGGGTCCAGAGTGGCGAACAACTTGTCCTCTACCAAAACCCCTGCATGGGTGAGGGTGTTCAATAGTGTCGATTTGCCGGAATTCGTGTAGCCGACCAGAGCGACAGTAGGATAAGGCACCTCAATACGCTCCCGGCGCTGGAGGGATCGGGTCCGTTGCACCGTCTTCAAGCGGCGTTTCAAGGTCGCGATCCGCTCTCTTACTCTTCTTCGGTCTACTTCCAGCTGAGTCTCACCAGGACCTCTGGTTCCGATGCCGCCGCCGAGGCGGGACAAGTGGGTCCACTGACGAGTCAAGCGGGGCGCTAAATATTCAAGTTGGGCCAACTCGACCTGGAGTTTGCCTTCGTTGCTGCGCGCTCTTTGCGCGAAGATGTCCAGGATCAACTGGCTGCGGTCGATGACCCGCAGCTGGAAAGCGGCTTCGAGATTGCGCTGTTGGGCAGGACTGAGCTCTTCATCGAAAATCACCAGGTTCGGTTTTGTTTCCCGGAGAAAATCTTCGATCTCTTTTACTTTACCTCGACCGATCAGGGTGCTGGGGCTAGCCCTTTTCAGGCGTTGCGTCATCTTCGATATCACCTTGGCCCCCGCAGTCTGCGCCAACCTTTCCAACTCTTCCAAGCTCTGTTCCAAAGGAATCTCGTGGTCCGACGAAGAAAACTCAACGCCCACTAAAACGACTCGCTCTTGGAATGCTTTTTGTGTGATTTGAAATGGGTTCAAGATTGCAATTCTAGGGGATGAAAGGTGATTCGGTCGCCGAAAAGCCGCTCCACCGCTTCTGAAAGTGCCGGAGACAAAGCAACCTGAAGGTGGACGGGCAGTTCGATGATGGTCTCGCCTCTTTCAGGGGTGAATAGATGAAGATAGACCGTGCACGGACCCGGATGATGCAGCAGCGTTTCGTAAAGCTCGTTCAGCTCTTTGGGGGTTACCTCCGAACCACGGATGTAAAAGTGAACTCCATTGCCGTTTTTCTCTGCCGCGGATTTTTTGGCCTTAAGCGATACCTCGGCTAGGGGAAGGATCTCGTTGGCAATAATCTGGACTCTTTCCTCGCCGACCTCAAGTTTCCCTTGCACCAGGATAGGGTCATCCAACACCAGCGTGTCCATGCAGCGACGATACAGATCCGGCCAGACAAGCACCTCGAGGAAACCGGACTTGTCCTCCAACTGAAAGCTGGCGTAGCGCTCTCCTTTTTTAGTGTTCCTGAGCCTGAGCGCAGTGACCACGCCGCCGACTTTGACTTGCCCGCTGGAACCCCTTTCCCGCAAGTCGGCGATGGTACCGCTGGTTAATTTTTTGACCGCCTTTTCGTATTTATCCAAAGGATGACCTGTGATGTAAAATCCGAGAGACTCTTTCTCAAAGGCCAAGAGCTGCTGCGTAGACCACTCTTCCACTTCCGGATAGCTTTCGCCGTTCTTCGACCCACCATTGCCTTTTTTCCCGTGGGGTAAAACATCAAAGATGTCGATCTGGTTGCTCTGGCGGCTTTTTTGATAAGACTGACCGCCTTTGATGGCATCGTCTAGAGCCGCCATCATGCGAGAGCGCGAGACGCCGGTGGCATCGAAGGCCCCGCATTTGATGAGGCTTTCCACGACCCTTCGATTGACGGCTCCCAAGTCTACGCGCCGGCAAAAATCAAAAAGGGATTGCAAGCGGCCTTCACTCTCGCGTCTCTCCAGGATAAATTCCACTGCCTTCTCGCCCACATTCTTGACGGCGGCCAGACCGAATCGCACCTTGTCTTCCACGACGGTGAAGTCGGCGCGGCTTTCATTGATATCGGGCGGAAGAACAACGATTCCCTTCTCTCGGCACTCGGCTAGATTCTTGATCACCTTGTCGGTATTGCCCATCTCGGAGCTCATCAAGGCAGCCATGAACTCCACCGGATAGTGGGCCTTCAGATAGGCGGTTTGATAAGAGATCAAAGCGTAGGCGGCCGAATGTGATTTATTGAAACCGTAGCGGGCGAAGGTCTCCATCTGATCGAATATCTCGCCGGCTTTCTTGGCATCGATCTTGTTTTTGCGCGCCCCCTGGACGAACCGTTCTCTCTGTTTGGCCATTTCCTCCGGATCTTTTTTACCCATGGCACGGCGCAGGATGTCGGCGTCTCCCATGCTATAGCCCGCAAGCCGTTGGGCGATCTGCATCACCTGTTCCTGATAGACAATCACTCCTTGTGTGTCCTTCAGGATCGGTTCCAGGGCGGGGTGGAGATAGCGAATTTTTTCTTTCCCATGTTTGCGCTTGATGTATTCCTCGGTCATCCCGCTGTCGAGAGGACCCGGTCGAAACAGGGCAAGAATGGCCACCAAGTCCTCGAAGCAGTTGGGCCTGATCCTGACGGTCATTTCCCGGATGCCCATACTCTCCAGTTGGAAGACCCCCGTAGTGTTGCCCGAGCAGAGCAGCCGGTAGGTCTTCTTGTCGTCTAAGGGAAGCTTGTCTAAGTCGATTTTGATTCCCCGGCTTGTCTGAATCAGCTTGAGACCATCATGAATCAGAGTGAGTGTCTTTAGGCCGAGAAAATCGAATTTGATAAGACCGATCTTTTCCACACTCCCCATGTCGAATTGGGTGACGATCCCTCCCTCTTTATCCACATAGAGCGGAAGATAATCGACGAGGGGGAGATTCGACAAAACGACTCCAGCGGCATGCGTCGAGGTATGACGCGTGAGCCCCTCAAGCCTGAGGGCGTGGTTGATCAGGGTTTGGACTCGCGGGTCGCTTTTCATGAGATCGCGCAGCCGCGGCTCCATCTTGATGGCGTCCGGAAGGGAATAGTCGAAGCCCTGCTTCGGCGCAGGTATAAGCTTGGCGATGGCATCGGTCTCGGCAAAGGAAAAACCTAGCGTCCGCCCGACATCTTTGATCGCCGCTTTGGCTTTGAGAGTCCCGAAAGTGGCGATTTGAGCGACCTTGTCCGACCCGTATTTTTCCTTGACGTAGCGGATCACCTGATCCCTGCCGCGGATGCAGAAATCGACGTCGATGTCCGGCATAGAGCGGCGCTCGGGATTGAGAAAACGCTCGAAGAGGAGTCCGTGACGAATCGGATCAAGATCGGTGATTTTGAGCGCATAGGCGACCACACTTCCGGCGGCCGAGCCTCTTCCCGGTCCGACAGGGATGCCCTGTCTCTTGGCGTAGTTGATGAAGTCCGCGACGATAAGAAAGTAGCCGGAGAACTGCATCCCTTTGATCACGCCCAATTCATAGTCAAGACGCTCTTCATACTGTTTCTTGGTTTCCTCGTTTAGGGTTTCGGATTCGGAGTTTTGGGGCGTTTGCAGCCTCTCCGCCAATCCGCTTCGGGCGAGCTCGTCGAGATAGCCGTCCAGACTGATCTCCTTCGGAGGATCGAAGCGCGGAAAATGATATTGGTGAAATTCCAGCTCGAGGTTGCATCTTTGGGCTATCTCGATAGTGAGCTCCACGGCCTCGGGGTAATAGTCAAAGCCCTCTCTCATAGCCTCGGCCGGTTTGACGAAGAGTTCATCGGTGGCCATCTTTAAGCGATTTTCATCCTGGACTGTCTTTCCGGTCTGGACGCAGAGAAGGACATCGTGGGCTTCGGCGTCCTCTCGCTCGCGGTAATGGCAGTCGTTGGTTGCGACCACGGGCAAGGACAGCTCCTTGCCGAGCTCGATGATCAGCCGATTCACTTTCTCCTGCTCGGGAATCTTGTTGTCCTGGATCTCGAGATAGTAGCGGTCGTCAAAAATGGAGGCGTAGGTCTCGGCGGCGGCTTTTGCCCTCTCGACTTGGCCGTCCGATAAAGCCGAAGCCACCTCGCCCTGCAGGCATGCGCTCAGAGCGATCAGGCCGCTGTTATATTCTTTGAGCAACTCCTTATCGATCCTGGGTTTGTAGTAAAAGCCCTCGAGATAACCGAGCGTCACGAGCTTGCACAGATTGCGGTATCCTTCCAGGTTCGTTGCCAGGAGGATCAGGTGATTGTTGTACTCTCTGTTTCCTCGATCCACCCCTTTGCGCTCGAACCGACTCGCCGGTGCCACGTAGATCTCGCAGCCGATGATCGGCTTGATTCCGTGCCGAACGGCTGCCAAGTAAAACTCGATCGCCCCGAACATGTTTCCATGGTCGGTCATGGCGAGCGCCGGCTGCTTGAGCTGCTTGACGCGCTGCATCAGCGGCCCGATGCTGTTGGCGCCGTCTAGAAGGCTGTATTGGGTATGGCAATGAAGGTGGACGAAACGGGAATGCTCCATAATTAGCTAAAATAGCATTAGCATAAACGAGCCACTGCCACAATTATCTTTCTGCCTTTAATTTCCATTCGATAAGTTGTCGGCTGCTTTAGGTTGAGGCGAGAAGTTCCGCTCGGGGGCCTGCCTCTCGCGCCGAAAGCAATGGTCAAAAAGGGACGGGAGTCTTGGAGTTAGGACTCCCGACCCCTTCCAAGACTCGCTCCCTGAGGCCCTGAATTTGGGATGCTTACTAGCCGTAGGGGATCTTTGACACGTATGCCTAATTCAACTATGGTGTATGCATACGAAAATGGTAGCACTCTGGGAGGTCCACTATGGGAGCGAAGCTGAAGCGGAAATCTTTCTTTGTCGATGAAGGCAAACTCCGGCAAGCCAAGAAGGTGCTTGGAGCGAAGACCGATGCAGAAGTCATCCGGCTGTCCGTTGAAAGGGTTACGGAGATGGAGGAATTTTGGCAGTTCATGAAGAATAGTCGGCAGAGCC
>JAUXIP010000331.1 GCA_030620935.1 Deltaproteobacteria bacterium
GGCATGGGAAGTTTATTCAGATCTGAAAAAAGGGGACGGGGTGGCGTAAGGGTGACGGCAGAGTTGTCCCTGTAGGCGAGTCCCAGGACGTCCCGGAGCCTAGGTGTCTGACTTTTCAGTTCCTGGATGAGCTGAACCAAATTAAGCTCCATTTCGCCCGACAAGATGTAGTCGATCTGGGGAGCGAGAATAAGAAGTTCCTTCGCCATAGCCGAGACTCCCAGCCCTCCCAATATGGTGATGGGCCCGGGAGAGGATTCTTTAAGGCGGGTCGCAGCTTCAAGGTAGCGGACGATAGGGGTGGCACCCCCATCGGTGATCAGGCGGGTTCCGAGAAAGACCGCGTCCGGCGAAATCTCTTTGACCTTTGCAAGCATTTCCGCCTCGCTCAGCCCTAGTGCCCTACAATCGAGTGCTGTGACCTCCGCCACATGCTTTTCTCGAACAAAGGCTGCGAGCTGAGCATGGAGGGGATTGCATGCTATATGCTTCGCGCCCCAACGGGCCCAATTGCCCATAGGAGGGGTTAAAAAGAGAAGTTTCATAGGTTGCCTCCGGATAGTCAGGCAGTAGAGGAAAATAGTTTGGATTTTGAATTTACGTATATAAGCAATTCGGATGCCAGCAGCTCTTATTCGGCTTAAGCTCCCGATTCTTCCTGTATTCCGTTGTATTTGTGGGCTAGGTAACACGATGAGATGGACAGGAAAAAGTGCAGAAAATAGGAAAAATGAGTTTCCCTTTCTCATCTTGTAGAAAGAACCAAGGAGGCACGGATGAGTTGCCTTAATAAAAAGACGTTAAAACCTGGAAAGAGGATTTTAAGGGAGGTTGTTGACTAAGTGGATTTAATTCTTGTCATCAGGAAAGTTGGTAACGGCCCTTTCATTCTATACAATCTTCCCGCGGAGGTGTCGGTACCAGCCGCCGGCGATCGATGTCCGTTGCGGTAGCCTGATTCGTCTCGAATTTCATCTAAGCGGAATTATGTAGCCGGAGGGCATCCAACTGCTTTATAGGGATAAGGTCCGGTGCTTAACTTTCGGCACGGATTTTTTAGCCGACTCCCGGATGAGCACCGCCTTTGACGCGGCACGGATGTGAAAAACTACCTTTCAATCTTTGCCTACTTGTGCGCTGCCGGGCACCGTGGTAAATCCCACATAGTTATCGCAGTGAGGCGTAAAAAAAGGAGGTCCGTTATGTTCAGAAGGAAACCTATTAAGTGGCCTAACAACGCGCGGGTCGCGATCACTACCTGCATAGTAACGGAGAGCTGGCCCGAGAACCTCGGGACCGAGGCGTCTCAACAATCGGAGTTCCGCAAGGGAGGGCGATCCGGTGCAAAGTTCGGTCGGGATATCGCGCCGGTTACGGATCGGCAGTATGGAGAGAGGGTCGGGGTTTATCGAGTCATGAATGTTCTGAGGCAGGAGGGAATTAAGGCGAGTTTTTTCGTTAACGGCTATACTGTAGAGGCTTTTCCTGATCTGATGAAACGGATTGTAAGTGAAGGGCATGAGCTTTGTTCCGAGAACTGGCGGCACGAGTATGTTACCATGATGACTCCGGAGGAACAGAAGAAGGATATCAAACGCACGGTCGATACGTTCCAGAAAGTCTTGGGCTTCAAACCGCAGGGTTACATCATGCCTGGAGAAAGGCCGACCGACGACACGCCGAACATTTTGGTCGAGCTGGGTTATAAGTATTGGATGTGCTTTCTCCATGAGGACCTGCCTTATGTTCTCAAAGTGGATAAAGGAGAGCTGGTCCTCGCCACTTACGGCATCTGGATGACGGACCACAGGACAGGCAAGGCGGACGCCGGCCGGACTCCGAGGGAGTTGCTCCAGATTTGGAAGGACAACTTCGATTGGATCTATGAAGAAGCGGACGAAAACCCCGGATTTATGACTTTAGGTCTCCATCCCTTTTTGATTGGTCGCCCGTTCAGGACCATTATTCTCAGGGAGTTCCTACGTTATGCGAAAGGCCACCCCGGAGTTTGGTTTCCGCGGGGCATCGACATGGCCAATCACTGGATGGAAAACTGCCATGATAATCTGGTTGAGAAATGGCCCAACTACGGAACCGGATTGGCTTATGACAAAACCCGGCTCGCGGGATAATTGAGATCTTCAGAGAAAACGGAGGGAGAGGTTCCTCTATGATGGATACACCCAAGAGAAAAGATTTGCTGCGGATGATGACCAAGGTCCGCGCGTTTGAAGAAAAGCTGACTGAGCTATTCCAGAAAAAGGCGATGTTCGGGAATACTCATTCCTATCGCGGCCAGGAAGCCATCGCTGTCGGCGTCTGCTCCGCCCTGGAGTCTGGTGATCTAATCGCCAGCTATCACCGCGGAACGGGACATCTGGTGGCCAAGGGTGCGGATCTTTATACGCTCTTCTGCGAGTGCATGGGCCGAGCCGACGGATATTCCAAAGGACGGGGCGGGAAGATGCACATGGGTGATCTCTCCTTCGGCTTTATCGGCAACACCGGTACGGTCGGGGCCACGGTTCCTTTTGCGACAGGTGCCGCTCTGGCCGCAAAGCTGAGGGGAAGCAAAGAGGTTGCGGTGAGCTTCTTCGGTGAAGGGGCGATGAACCAAGGGGTGGTCCATGAGGCGATGAACCTAGCCGGTCTATGGAAGCTCCCGGTCGTTTATGTATGCGAGAACAATCTTTACGCGATGACCGTGAGCCTAGAAAGAAGTGTCGCCATTAAACATGTGGCGGAGAGGGCCAAGGGCTACGGCTTCGAAGGCAAGGTGATCGACGGCAACGACGTGGAGTTGGTTTATGAAGAAACGCGCCGGGCCGTGGAAAAAGCACGTGATAGTGGGGGCGCGACTTTTTTGGAGTGTCTCACCTATCGCTGGGACGGCCACTTCGGCGGTGATCCCGGAACGGCCTATCGGACCAAGCAGGAGATTGAGGAATGGAAGGCGCGCTGCCCGATCAAGCGGCTAAAGGAGAGGCTTGTAGGTGATGGGCATTTGACTCCGGGGGAGTTTGATCGAATGAGCGAGGCTGTCTACGCCGAGATTGCCGAAGCGGCGAGCAAAGCCGAGGTATCTCCGCTGCCTTCGAAGGAGATCGACTTGGAGAGTGTCTTTGCCGGATCGGAGGCGGCTCATGGCTAGACCTATGGAACAGGTCCAGGCTAAGGAGATGCGCCTTCAGGAGGCGTTGCGTGAGGCGCTCCGCTACGAAATGGGGCGAGACGAGCGCGTCTTTGTTATGGGTGAGGATGTGGCTCTGTTTGGCGGGGCCTATGGTGTGACTCGCGGCTTACTCAAAGAGTTTGGCGAGGACAGGGTTCGGGACACGCCCATTTCGGAAGCGGCCATAGTCGGCCTGGCCGTCGGCGCAGCGATCAACGGAATGCGGCCGGTCGTGGAGATCCAATTTTGCGATCTTCTGCCGCTCGCTATGGATCAGTTGACCACTCATGCGGCGCGCTATTACTACCAGACCGGCGGCCGCATCTCAGTGCCCATGGTGATCCGTAATAAATTCGGCACGCGCCCTGGAGGCGGTCCCAGCCACTCGAGTTGCAATCACGGGGTGTTCATCCATTTTCCCGGACTGAAAATCATCATGCCCACGACCCCGGCCGACGGGAA
>JAUXIP010000014.1 GCA_030620935.1 Deltaproteobacteria bacterium
GCCTTGTGAGGCACAGCCCCAAGACCACCGCCCACATAAAATTCAAACCCGCGCCGCTCTTTACCCTCCACAACCCTCCTTCGGGCGATGGCCCCCATGTCGTGCATGCTGGTCAATCCGCAGGCTTCTTCTTTGCAGCCGGAAAAGGCAACTTTAAATTTCCTACCGAAATCCTGGGTGTCAGGATGGCCCAATAAAAATCTGGAGCAGGCCTCGGCGTAGGGGGTCACATCAAAAACCTCATCTCTGCAAACTCCTGCGAGAGGACACGTCGTTACATTTCGAACCACGTTGCCACAAGCTTCTCTGGTCGTGATGCCGACCGCGGCAAGACGACGCATCAACGAGGGTGTATCTTCAATGTGGACGAAGTGGTATTGAATATCCTGCCGTGTGGTAACGTGAGAAACTCCATCGGCATACTCCTCGGAAAGATCAGCCAAAACCTCCATTTGCTCAGGATTGAGTCCTCCAAACGGTATTTTGATCCGCATCATCCCGGGAGCATCCCATACCGTTTCAGGTCCCTTGGTTAAACCATCAGAAGGCAATTTAAGTTTTTGGACGCGCTTTCCATCATGCCTGTGCCCATTGTCGTAACGTTGGCCATAGATTCCCCGGCGCAGGCGAGTCTCGGCAAAGATCCTTTCATCGATCTTGCCCTGCTTCCGCAGTTCGATCTGGGTTTCAAAAACATCAATCTCTCGAGCGAGCTCCGGAGACATACGATCGGCAAGTCTTTCCTTCCATGCTTGATTGTTGCTCATTAGGAATCCCCCTAAAGCGCTTTAGAGTCACTCCAAGGTCATCTGCAAGTTGTGGATTTAACCAATCAATTAACTCGGTTAATCAGAGAAAAAAATTAAATATAGTACGTGTGTGCCTGCCCGTCGCTCTTACATAAGTCCGCTAGGGTAGTTTCTTCCAACACTTTTTCCAAAGCCCTTACTCCCGTGGTCCAAGTCTCTATAATTTTTTGGGTTACATTGGAATGGAGCCGCCCGTTTCTTAAGGATTTGATATCCACACCTATCAGAGGTCCTTCCAAAACCGTCAGGGCCTCCTTCACCGTGATACTTTCAGGCGGTCGTGCCAAAAGATATCCTCCTCCTGGTCCCCTGGCGCCGTGAACGAGGTTAGATCGTTTCAGAAGCACCATAATCTGTCCCAGATATTCCTGTGGAATCTGCTGCCGCTTAGCGATCTCTTTTACCTGAATAGGGCTGCCGGCTTTATAGTTCTCTACCAACTCAGCTAAAGCCAACAAACCATAGTGACCCTTTGAACCAACGTTCATCTCACCACATCCTGGATGACCTAGGGCGTTAACTTCGTCCCTAGCGCCGAAAAAATCTCTCCGAAGATCCCGAAAGAATAGCTTCTCCCACTGTCAAGTTATGGAGTTTCAGGTTTTCTTATCTTATATTTTTGATACCAAAAGTCAAGTATTATAAGCCCCATCTTAAAACGATGGCTAAGTGAGGCTAAAAACCCTTATCTGGCAGGGACTTACGCCTATATAACATAAGTCCAACCAGTCAATCAGGGCCGACGTGGCGCCCTACAGAAACCACACTTCCCTCCGCGGCCCAACAGTCTTTTGGGCACAGCAGCAAAGAGGTTAACCCCGATCCGACATTAATCGGCCCAAGAAATAGTTCCAGATAAGCATCAGATCACGGCGAACATCTGCTTGGTTGTGCATCAGACACTCACCTCCAGTGTGGTTACAGCGGCACGACCGATAGGTGGGCTACCGCCCCTGCATGCAGTCCGTCACCGCATATGAGCACGTTATTTTTGTCGGATCGGGGTTAACGCCGGGGTATCTTCAGACGCTGACCCACAGAGATGAGATGAATGTTCTTAAGTCCATTGAACTGCTGAATCTTCCGCACGGAAACTCCGTAGAGCGATGCTATATGCGAGAGCGTTTGGCCTCGCTTCACTCGGTGGGGAATCCACGGAGTATCCTTGACCCTACGGTAGGCAGAGACGAAAGAATCCAGTCTCTCCGGAGGGACCTTAATCCGATATCCCTTGGGAAGACTCTGAATGTTGGAGCGCAAGGCAGGGTTCCAGTCCAGAAATTCGGCACGTGGGGTATTCGCAAACCTGAGCAAGGCAGCAACGGGAACCACCTGTTTCACCTCTATCTTTTCCAAAGGAAAAGGCGGGTGATATTCAAGACCCGGGAAAAATTCTTCACTTCTTCGTGCAACGTCTAAAGCAGCGACAAACTCCGCATAGAAGCTCTTTGAGGCAAAGCCGAAGGAGCGACTCTCGTAGCGCTGAATGATCTCTGAGAGATCTCTGGATCCTACTTCTCTTACGGCTCGAAGGATGCCCCTTCGACCGTGATTGTAGGCAGTGATGGCCAGAGGCCAATTGCCGAAATGCTCGTAATTTTCCTTCAGAAGCCGCGCGGCAGCCCGTGTAGATTCCAGCGGATCCATTCGCTCATCAATGCCGCGACCGATGCGCAGGTACCGGCGACCCGTGGACCGCATAAACTGCCATAGGCCTACGGCCCCGTAGCGGGAGCGAGCCCTCACATTAAAGGACGATTCAACCAGAGGCAAATAGGCCAGCTCGATGGGAAGATCCTCTTCCCGGAAAATCTGTTGCATTTGTCCCAGGTATTTCCTCGACAACTTCAGACCTGAGACGAAGCGTTCTTTGACGCCACGTTGGGCCCGTATTCTCTTTTTATCTTTTATGCCATGCTGCGCTAAAAGTTTTTTCTTTTCTCTGTCGATGAACCGCCGTGTCCTGTTGTTTTCTCCCACGTCAACAACCTTATAAATTTTCATCGGATCAAGCGGGTCGTGAAAAACCAGCTCAGAAGTGCTATAGCGGGTAAAGACGACCCTCCAGAACGCGACCGCTTTCTCCAGATCGGGAAAGACAGGAAAGAGGCTTTCGTCCGCGCTAGCTTTAAGTGGGGCGAAAAGCACTAAGGCGAGCAAAAAAGAAACTAAAAACCGAAATCGAAAGATCATAGGCCCGAGAAACGTCAAGAACGACCTTATAGTAACAAAGAAGCTATCTTCATGTCAAAAACAATCTCGGCGCAATGAGATTAAATCCTGACTATTTTTCGATTTCTATCTTGGCATGCGCGTTTTTGTGGGGCTGTCTTCCTTCTTCTCAGCCCGACCGCCCCCCCGGCTACTTGATCGTAGCCATCGAGAGCAATCCTACCCACCTCGATCCCCGCTATAGCACGGACGCCAACTCGAATCGTATCGGGGCGCTCATGTTCAGCTCCCTCATGCGCACTGACGAATACTCGCGCTTCCAACCGGATCTGGCCGAATACTGGGAGGCCATCGATGAGCGAACGTATCTGTTCCATCTCAGAAAAGGGGTCACTTTCCATGACGGTAGGCCTTTGACGGCCGAAGATGTGAAGTTTACCTATGAATCCGTGTTGGATCCAAAGAACCGCTCTCCGAAGCGCGCATCTCTGAAAGCCCTCAAGGCCGTAGATCAACTCGGACCCTACCGAGTCCGCTTCCGCTTAACCGAGCCTCACGCCCCCTTTTTGGAAAGCACGACCCTCGGCATTGTCCCTGCCGGGTCGTTCGTCGAAAGAGAGGAGGGAAAAAGGGTGCTGATCGGCTCAGGCCCCTTTGTGCTTGAGGAGTTCCTGCCGGGAGAGAGAGTGACTTTAAAAGCCTATTCTTCTTACTGGGAAGGCGCCCCTTCTTTTGCCGGCCTCGTCATCAAAATCATTCCTGACGCGATGGTTCGAGCCCTGGAGTTTAAAAAAGGGACGGTAGATTTTCTCCAAAATGATATCGAGCCCGACATGCTTCCGTGGCTTGAAAACAATACCGATGCCAAGATCTTGATTCGCCAGGGGACAACCTTTCAGTACATCGGCATCCATCTTGAGCACCCTATTCTCAAACACCGAGAAGTACGCCAGGCAATAGCTCGCGCGATAGATCGGCAAGCGATCATCCGCCACCTATTGAAGGGGCTGGCAACGCCTGCAACAGGTCTGCTTTCGCCTTCACATTGGGCCCACGAATCCTCCGTCCCACAAACCACATACGATGCCGAAGAGGCAAAGAGGTTACTCGACAGCGCCGGCTTCCCTGATCCAGACGGAGAAGGCCCACTACCTCGCTTTAAGCTCTCCTACAAGACAACAACCCTGGATCTGCGCAAAAGAATTGCCGAAGCCTTCAAGGAACAACTCAGTCGAGTAGGCATTGAGCTGGAGATACGCACTTTCGAATGGGGAACTTTTTATAGCGACATCAAAAAGGGAAACTTCCACCTTTACTCGCTCGCTTGGGTGGGGATTAGAGACCCCGATTTTTATTTCAACCTATTCTACTCCGGCAGCATTCCTCCCCACGGGGATAACCGCGGTCGCTATCGCAATCCTGAAATCGATAAACTGTTGGAAAGGGGAAGACAAACGATCAGCCTTGAAGAGCGCAAGCGGACTTACAGCAGAGTGCAAAACATCCTCGCGCGAGAGCTGCCCTATATTCCCTTGTGGTGGACGAAGAACGTGGTGGTGATGCAGAAAACTATCAATGGTTTTGTTCCTTATCCGGATGGCGACCTGATCTCATTGAAACACAGTTCCTTTTCCGCTCCTCTTCCGCAAACATGAAGCGATATCTCTTCCAGCGCTTCTTATTATTCTTGCCTACCCTAGCCGGCGCCCTGACCTTGGTCTTCTTCTTGATTCATCTCGTTCCCGGAGATCCGATTGAAATCATGTTAGGCGAGACTGCAAGCAGTACGGATAAGGAGTCGCTGCGTCGGGAACTGGGATTGGATCAACCGCTCCGGGTTCAGTATGTGGATTTCTTAACGCGGCTTCTCGCTGGAGATCTGGGCCATTCCTTGTATGAAAAGGGAGACGTCAGCGATCTCATACTGGCGCGGTTTCCCGCGACTTTGGAGTTGACCCTCGCCGCGATGGCGATTGCCCTTCTCATTGCCTTTCCTTTGGGAATCCTAGCAGCCGTCAACCGAGGTTCGTGGATCGATCGGCTTTCTTTATCTTTTTCGCTCCTTGGCCTTGCGATGCCCAACTTTTGGCTTGGCCCTCTGCTGATGATCGTCTTCTCCATAGAATTGGGCTGGCTGCCCGTTTCCGGGCGGGGAGGGTTGAGTCATCTGATTCTCCCCTCGCTCACCCTCGGGACGGCAATGGCTGCGATTTTGACCCGCATGATCCGCTCCGGCCTCCTCGAGGTCATCCATGAAGATTATATTCAAACTGCCCGAGCCAAAGGGCTCAGTGAGCGGACAGTCTGGCTCAAACATGCGCTCCGCAATGCTCTCCT
Organism: Deltaproteobacteria bacterium; assembly: GCA_030620935.1. Next base: position 5,319 of record JAUXIP010000014.1, read on the forward strand.
CTCCGTAGTAACGATCATGGGGCTTCAATTCGGCTCCCTCCTGACCGGCTCCATCATCACGGAAACTATTTTCACTTGGCCTGGGATCGGACGACTCACCGTCCAGGCCATCCAGACAAGGGACTATCCCTTGGTACAAGGATGCATTCTCGTTATCGTTCTTTCTTATCTTACTGTGAATCTTGTCACCGATATTTTCTATCGCGTCGTGGATCCCCGGATTCGTTATGGGAGATAGATCTTATATTTTAGCCGGGTTGGTGATCCTTTTTTTGATGACCGGCCCGGCATTGTTGGCGCCTGTGATAGCGCCTTATGGTCCAAGCGCGCAGAACCTTGAAAAAGACCTTTTGTCTCCTTCTAAAGAACATCTCCTGGGAACCGACAAATTAGGCCGCGATATTTTGAGCCGCATCATTTACGGCGCTCGTATTTCTCTCTGGGTAGGGATCAGCACTGTATCTCTTTCGTTGCTGATCGGCGTCTTTATCGGCTCTCTAGCAGGCTACTTCGGGAAGTGGACAGATCAGCTCCTGATGCGGCTTGTCGACGTCCTCGTGGCCTTTCCGGGCATTCTCCTGGCCATCGCCGTCACCGCGGTTCTGGGTCCCGGCCTGAATCACGTTATCCTGGCCCTTTGCTTAACCGGGTGGACCGGCTACGCCCGTCTGGTCCGCGGCGAGATCCTAGCGCTCAAAGAAAAAGATTTCATTCACGCCGCCCAGGCCCTTGGAGGCCGTCCTGCTCGCGTTATCCTTTTTCACATGCTTCCTAATCTCGTTCCTCCCCTCTTGATCCAAAGCACGTTTGGAATGGCGGCGGCCCTCATCGCGGAGGGCAGCCTGAGCTTTCTAGGACTAGGCGTCCAGCCCCCTGTCCCCTCTTGGGGCTCAATGCTCAACGAGGGGAGGCAGTTTCTCCTTGTCGCGCCGCACCTAACCACTTTTCCCGGTTTAGCCATTATGATGACCGTTTTAGGACTGAATCTCGTAGGTGACGGGCTGAGAAACAGGTTGGATATCAGGGCAAAATAGTGATAGAAGGACGAAAGCAACGAGCACGGTTCTAAGGTAGTTATGAAACTTTACTCCTCCCATACGTGACCCTATGCACACAGGACTAGGATTGTCCTGGCGGAAAAGAAGCTCCCTTACGAGCTGATCGAGATCGATCTTAAGAACAAGCCCAGCGAACTGCACGAACTCAATCCTTATGCAAAAGTACCGGTTCTGCTGGACGGGGAAGCGGTTATTTACGAGTCAGCCATTATCAACGAATATTTGGAAGAAAAATATCCTCAGAGCCCACTTATGCCCACCGATTTAGCTGAGCGGGCCGAAGTGAGAATTTGGATCGACTTCTGCAATACCAGGCTTCAGCACGCTGCCAGTAACGTCCGGCACGGGAAGGAGCCTGAAAAGGCAAGAGCGAAACTAACAGAACACCTTCAAACTTTGGACCGACTGATGGCTGGGCAGGATTACATCGCGGGAGCCTATTCTTTAGCTGACATCACTTACATCCCATTCTTTCTCCGGCGGGAGCGCTACGGGGTTCCCATAGACAATACCCTGCCGCAAGTTAAACGCTGGATGGAACGCCTGCTTGCCCGGCCTGCCGTGCGTTCTACCCTGTAATTGCTACGGGCCTTCCAGAATCCTTTTTATTTCCTCTTCAATTCTTTGCGTCTCGGCCGCTGTCCCCTGATTTTCAAAAAGGGGGAACAGCTCGCGTTCTTCGAGACGGATGTGACGCTCCAGGAGATCGCCGACATCGAAGAGAAGCCGGGCTATAGCTGTCTCTTCTTCCAAACGGCGCGAGTACTCGCGGAGCTGCTCATGTCCTTTAAGCAGCTCCTCAATCAACGGTTGACTTTCAGGAGCTAGGGAACTCATGAAAGGGAAAAGGATCTTTTCCTCGGCTTGGAAATGACGCTCGAGATTGTCTGAAACGAAACGCCTGAACTCTTCGGCCCTCTCCCTCAATCCTTCAACACCCGTAGGTTTGATCTGACCCAGGGCCTGCTTCCGGCATCTAAGCGCCAACGCCAAGCCGTGATGATGGTCGTGGGAAAGGGGGGTTAAACTGCGGTGACGCATTTTACCTTTTGGGGCATAGAGCATGGCGCAAAGCGCTAGGCGCTACGCAGATGGCGCATGGCCCTTGTTCTTTGCGCTATGCACTTTGCTCTTTGCGCTCTTGGCGTCTTTGCGCGAGTCATCTTTTTTCTCCCCTCTCCCCCTCAAACGACTCCCATCTCTTTGAGCTTCCCGATAGCCGTCTGATCATACCCAAGCGCCTCCAACACCTCTGGGGTATGCTCGCCCAAGGTCGGCGGAGGTGTGCTAATCTCAGGCGGAGTGCTGCTGAGGTCGATTCCACTACCTACCAGTTTCAGCTTTCCCATGCGAGGATGCTCCAGCTCGACCGGGAAACCATAGGCTCGAACCTGCGGGTCGTTAAATACCTCTTCAAGCGTGTTCAGGGGCGCGCAAGGGACGTCCTTTTCCCGGAGGCGCCGGAGCCATTCTTCCCGCCGCCCGCGACGAAAGATTTCCTGTAATTGATCCGACAGCAAGTCATGGTTTTCGGTCCGTCCCTTCCGGTCACGAAAGCGAGCATCCTCTGCCCACTCCGCTCTTCCAACCACTTCCAAAAGTCCTCGCCAAAATTTGTCCGGAGAAGAGAGGTGGATCACAAAGGGAAGCCCCTCCCCATCGACAAAGGCAAAAACCCCTGCCGTTCGAGTCCTGTGCGCCCTTCTCGGCACGACCCCCGTTTCAAAATAGCGAGCGGCATTCTCGCTGAGAAATGAAACGGAGGCGCGCAAAAGAGAAGTTTCAACTCTTTGTCCCTCTCCCGTGATCATCCGATGAACTAAGGCGCCGAGGATTCCGTAGCAGGCATACATCCCTGCAAGGTGATCGGATAGTGAAATACCCATCCCTTTGGGATCATCCGGGTCCGTAAGAAGACTGAGAAGACCACTCAAACCCTGACCGACAGTATCGAACCCGGGGAGGTCCCTGTAGGGACCACTATCGCCGAAACCGGAAATCGAGCAATAAATCATTTTAGGATTTATTTCCCGCATCTGCTCATAGCCAAACCCTCTCTTTTCCAAAGTTCCCGGCCGGAAGTTCTCGATGAGGATGTCCGAGCGGGCGATCAATTTGAGGAGGATGTCTCTTCCTTCATCCCGGCGGATATCCAGTGCCAGACTCTTCTTATTGCGGTTGAGACTGCAGAAAGTCGCAGAATAAAGTTTTTCTCCCCAACCTCGAAATGGATCTCCTCCTTGCGGCGGTTCGACTTTGACCACCTCAGCGCCCAGATCAGCCAAGAGGACCGAGGCAAAAGGTCCTGTGACGTAGCTGCCTAGCTCAACGACGCGGATGCCTTCAAGAGCTCCCTTCATGTTTTTTTAGCAGCACCTACAGCGTTTTGCATGCTTTTTCCTAACTTTTATTGGACCACGAAGTCAAGGGAGGGAAAACAGAAACAGCAGAAAGGTACTACACAGAATAAGGTAATGTAAAGGTAAAGGTCGAGCCGCGTCCCGGCTGACTCTCCACCCTGATCTCTCCACTCATGATGTCCAGGTAACTTTTGACGATATTCAACCCTAATCCCACTCCGCTATAATTCCCCGTATGGCACTCCTTGTGCTGATAAAATCGCTCAAAAATCCTATCCAGATCACTCTTTTCGATGCCCATGCCGGTGTCGGCTACGGCAAACTCAATTCGATCTTTCCCGACAAGGTCCCCCACTCGAATCTCGATGGTACCCTCGGGCGTAAACTTAAAAGCATTGCCGATCAAGTTCTGAAGGATCTCCTCTAACTTCAAGGCATCCGTAGTCAAGGGAGGGAGATTCGGCTGTACCTTCCAGAGAATCTTGACGTGACCGTTTCGATTCATGTGCTCCACGAAACTCTGAGCGTGAGAAACAATCTCGTCCGCCGCGAACGTGGAAACCCTCAGAGGGAGCTTGCTGGCCTCCATCTTGCTGACCGTCAGGACATCGTTGATAAGTTTGAGAAGCATCCTCGAGTAATAAACAATTTTCTCTAGTGTCTCTCCTTGCTTCTCGCTGATACCGCCGAAAATACCTTCCCTCAGCAAATCGGCGTTCCCTATAATCACATTCAGGGGGGTGCGAAGTTCATGGGACATGGCAGCTACGAAATCGGCCTTCGTCCGGTTGGCCTCTTCAAGCTCACGGTTGAGCTGCTCTAACTCTTTGGACTTTTGCACGATCTCGTCAAAAAGGTTGGCCCGTTCCACGGAGAGACCGATTTGATTGGCCATCGAAGTAAGCATGCGGATTTCTTCAGCAGTAAAATCATGCGCGCTATAGCTGAAGAGGTTCACCGCCCCAACAACTCTTTCCTTGTTTTTGAGGGGAAGACAGACACAGGCACGGAAGGCTGCTTCCGCGGCTGTCGTCTTGCCGGCCAGTTGACGGTATCGAGAATCGACCTGAATATCTTGGAAGGTCATCATTTTACCGCTCTGGGCGACTTTTCCTGTAATGCCTTCTCCAATTCGATACGAACAGACTTGGGCGTGTTCCCCGTTTGTCCCTTTGGAGTATTTTAGTTTCAATTCGTTTGATTCTCCATCAAGGAGAAATATCCTTGTCCCGTCAAACCTGAGCACCTCCAGTAGCTTCTCTGTGGCTTCCTTCAGAATCAATTCAAGCTCCAGGGATTGGTTGATTGTGGTCGTGACGTCATAAAGAGCGGTTAGCTCACTCGTCCTTTGTTCGACTTTCTGCTCAAGGGTGAGATAGAGCGTCTTCAGCTCCCCCGCCATCTCGTTAAATTCTTGGGCCAGATCCTCGATCTCGTCACCGCTCTTGATCTCGACCCTGTGATCGAGATCGCCGCTGCCAATAACCTCAACGCCGCGGTGCAGCTCGCGAATGGGCTTGGTGATCGTGCCGCTGACATAGATGATGATCACCGCTCCGAACGCCAATCCCAGTCCCAAAAGGAGGAACGCGTAATGCTCAACCCTTCTCATCTCTGCCAAAGCCGCCTCCACCGGCTCCTCCAGAATAATCGCCAACCCCAGCTTACGCACAGGGGCGAATGTGCTCAGGACAGGCTTGCCCATGATTCCTTCGCCTTCCTCAGCAGGTGTCGGATCCATAGCCGTAGGATCTTGGATAAATTCCTTGACCTCATGGATGTGCTTGAGATTCGTTCTGCTCAGGACCAGCGATGGGTCTCGATGGGCAATGAGATTTCCGTAGCCATCGACCACGTAGGCGTAACCAGCAGTCCCGAACTTGATATCTCCGATTATCTGCCAAAGAAACCTTAGGTTCACCTCGGCGGAGACCACGCCCACAACCTGCGCAGCCCCCGCTCTGATTGGAACCGCCATGGTCATGTAGGGCTCGGCCGTATCTGACGTGTAAACGGGACTAACGTAGTTTTCCCCGCTAAACGCCTTCCTCAACTTTTCTTCTCTACTGTGGTCGGAAAGGTCGGAAGGAAGATAAGCTTTTTCTTCGGAAACCCTCAAGATTTCCCTCCCTGTCCCATCTAAAATGGAAACTTCCGTAAAGGAGGTGTCGTTCTTCAGAAGGAGGAGGAGATCGTGCTTTTGCTCTTCGTTGCCGAACTTGTGAAGACCCGCAAAGGTTGCAAGATCAAGTAACCGTTCCGCCTTTCGCCCGATGAATTGTTCGATTTCGTTGGCAACCCTAGAGGCAATCTCTGCCTGTAACTCGGCAATATCTCGCTGGACCTGCTTGCGGGTATAAAAAACGCCCGCGAGAGTATTAATGATGAGGGTCAGTCCTAGAAGAGTAAGTCCCCACAGGAGTAGACGCCAACGAATGCCGCCTCTCTCCCAAGAAAAGGCCTTCCTGACGCTCTCCCATTTCATTTATTCGCGGACCTACTTAATGACTTTGTTTGTCCTGAGGCTAATCTTGTTAGGAATTTTAGAATCGATTTCCTTGGCGGTCTTGAGGTTGATGGAGTGCTTCAACCTTGGTTTCATAGAAACCACAGTGCTTAGGTGTTGTTCTCACTCGATGGCTTGATATTCCTCACTTCTGGAAATCATCTTTAAGATCTCATTCTTACTAAAACGCCACCCCCCACCGAACTTTCTTCCTGGAATGGTCCCTTTTCGCACCAGTTTATAAACGGTTCTTAAATGGACCTTGAGAAGGGCGGCTACCTGTGACGCTGTGAGAATATCTTCCACTGCAAAGTACCTCCGGATTATCGTTATTTTACTCCGGAGTGCTAAAGAAGCAGGAATTATGCCAGGAAAACGGGGGGAGAGGTGGCGGACAAAACACCTTGTTTTTACAGAGAGTTTTCTGTTTTAAGGTAAGCTAGGTAGGCTCTACGTTACAAGAAAATTGTAATAAATGTACAGAATCTGCCAAATTTGTCACCCTACGCCTCAGGGATATGAATTCTCAAAACCCTAACCCTTGAATCCTGTGAGATAAGGAAAGCTCGCCGCCACCTTCCTTACCTTTTCTAAATTGGCCACCAGCATGGAAGTCGAATCCCATGAACCAGACGTGAAGGCCTTTCGATGGCTTTCCGGCAACTCAAACTGAATTTGCTGCTCACCGTAGGACAACGTTTTTGACTCAAGATTGATTGTACAAGGTGTCTGGGGGCTGGATTCGACCGACCTCATCAACTCTTCCATCTCGGCCGACTTGACCGTAACCGTCGGAATGCCCATCATAACGCAATTCCCGGTGAAGATGGCGCCAAAAGATTCCCCGACGATAGCGTGAATCCCAAAACGAAAAAGCGCCTGCGGGGCGTGCTCTCGGGACGAACCGCAGCCAAAATTCTTGTTGACAAAAAGGATCGAGGCCCCTGTGTATTTGGGATCGTTGATTGGATGAGGTTTGGGCTTTCCGGTCGAGTCGAATCTCTCATCAAAGAACGGATACTCTCCCATCCGGGCAAACGTAATTTCCTTTAAGTAGCGCGCCGGAACGATTCGGTCGGTATCAATATCGTTCCCGCGCACCTGCATGGCCGTTCCGGATATCCGGGTTACTTTGATTATGGTCTCCATCCCCTCTCCATTTCTAAAACGTCAAGCATACTCCCTCACATCTACGATCTTACCGTTTAACGCAGCCGCCGTGACCATCGCCGGACTCATCAAAAGAGTCCGCCCTCCAGAGCTTCCCTGCCGACCGATGAAGTTTCGGTTGGAGGAAGAGGCACATATTTCCCTTCCCTGTAATTTGTCGGGGTTCATGGCCAGGCACATGGAACACCCTGCGGCCCTCCATTCAAAGCCCGCTTCGATGAAGATCTGATGCAGGCCCTCTTTTTCGGCGAGGGCCTTGACCTCCGCTGATCCTGGGACCACGAGCGCCCGAATGCCGGGATGGACCTTCTTCCCCTTAGCTATTCTGGCAGCCGCGCGCAGGTCGCTCAGGCGCGAGTTGGTACAGGAGCCGATGAACGCTACGTTGATCGGAGTCTCGAGAACAGGGCTTCCGGGTTTCCAGCCCATATGCTCATAGGCCCGCTTTGCGCCATAGGGGTCGGACATTTGATCCGGGTATGGAAGCTTCTCCGAAATACTCACTGCCTGGCCGGGATTGATCCCCCAAGTCACCGTGGGCTCAACCTCCGAGCCGTCGATGTTAACCACATCGTCGTAGCGGGCATCGGGGTCCGAGACAATTGACTTCCAGTAGGCCGCCGCGCGTTCAAAATCTTGACCCTTGGGAACAAATTCCCGTCCTTTGAGAAATTCAAGAGTCGTGTCATCCGGGTTGACATAACCCACCAGAGCGCCCCCTTCGATGCTCATATTACAAACCGTCATCCGCTCTTCCATGTTCATCCGGTCAATCACCGATCCTCCATACTCGTAGGCAAAACCCTTACCTCCGCCGACACCCAGCTTGCGTATGATGGAAAGGATCACGTCCTTGGCATAAACACCCTCTGCCAAGCTCCCGTTGACATTGATCCTGCGTACCTTGAGCCTGTCCATCGCCATTGTCTGCGTTGCCAAAACGTCCCGCACCTGGCTCGTTCCGATGCCAAAGGCGAGCGTCCCGAAGGCTCCGTGCGTGCTCGTGTGGCTATCTCCGCAGGCGATGGTCATACCGGGCTGGGTCAAGCCGAGCTGGGGGCCAATGA
>JAUXIP010000112.1 GCA_030620935.1 Deltaproteobacteria bacterium
ACGCCTCCTTCGGCCCGACTTAAGGTGCCTGACCAGCTTCTCGGTTTCTCGAGTTGATAACCCTTTTGCTATGACTTCGCGGGCCACGGTTAAAATCAACGGCTCACTCGCCAGACCCAGTAAGGCACGGGCCTGTCCAGCGGGTAGATTCCCCTGAGCGACCTCCTGCTGAACCTCCTTAGGAAGGAGCATTAAGCGTATAGAGTTGGCGATAGCGGGGCGACTCCTACCTACTTTGTCGGCGACCTCTTCCTGGCTCAAGTTGAACTCTTCCTGGAGACGCTGGTAGGCGCCGGCCTCTTCTATTGGGTTGAGATCCTCGCGCTGGAGGTTTTCTATCAATGCCAACTGCAGCGCATCAGTATCACTCGCCTCTCTGACAACTACTGGGACTTCTCTTAGTCCTGCCTTTTGGGCCGCGCGCAATCGCCTCTCGCCTGCTATCAGCTCATATCCGTCTCCGTTGCGCCGAACCAGAAGCGGTTGAATGATACCTTTGTCACGAATCGAAGAGGCGAGCTTGTCGATCTTGGTATCGTCAAAAGAGCGGCGTGGTTGTAGAGAGTTTGGAGCTATCTTGCCGATCTCAACTTGAGCATTGGGTGAGTCTCTACTTGTGCCTGTCTCGGAAATAAGGGCGCGCAGCCCTCTACCCAGTCCCTTCTTCTGCACGGCAGTTTTCCTCCTTGTTATTTTGTATCAGCTCTCTGGCTAGGTCCAAATAGTCCCGCGCCCCGGTGCATTGTGCATCGTATAAAACAACCGGTTTGCCATGACTCGGGCTTTCGCTTATGCGGACGTTGCGATAAATCACGGTTCGAAAGATCTGGTCGGGAAAGTGAGAGCGTATTTCATCGGCGACCTGATGTGAGAGTCTATTTCGAATATCGAACATGGTTAACAGAATCCCCTCTAAAAAAAGGTTGGGATTCAGCCCTCGTTGAACGAGTCTTAAGGTTTCCAGTAACGAGGTTAGGCCCTCCAGGGCGTAATACTCGCTTTGGATGGGAACGAGCAAGGAATCCGCAGCGGTTAGAGCATTTAAAGTAAGAAGTCCCAGAGATGGCGGGCAGTCAAGCAGGATGTAATCAAACTCTCGATCCATCGACCGGAGGGCCTCTTTGAGCTGCCACTCTCTTTTGTCAATGTTGACAAGCTCAATCTCCGCACCAATAAGATCTCTGGCAGAAGGGACGAGCGAGAAGTTGGGAAGATCCGTTTGGCAAAGCACCTCCGTTAAAACGCTAGAACCTAAAAGTACTTCGTAAAGACTTGTGGTTCGCTGAGAACGGTCAATGCCCAAGCCGGTCGTGCTATTTCCCTGCGGGTCCACATCGATTAGTAGAGTCCGCCTGTCGGAAACTGCCAACGAGGCCCCCAAGTTAATTGCGGTCGTGGTTTTTCCTACTCCACCTTTTTGATTGGCTATAGCTATGACTTTTGTCACAGATTTATCTGTAAAATCAACAGGTTATAAAACTTCTACCTGTGTCCATTCATTATCACAGGGAGGTTAAAAAGGAAAGAAAAAAATCGGTTTCACGTGAAACAGGGCTTTTTTTAAAAGGGATAACAGTGGAGTTGCGAAACTTTATGCAACCTTGCGCTTCTTTAGGTAAACAGAAACAAGCGATATGGCAGCCGGCGTAATGCCGGAAATTCTGTATGCCTGCCCGAGTGAGCGTGGTCTGATTTTCGTGAGTTTATCTCTAGCCTCAAGCGACAGACCTCTTATCGTGGAATAATCTATGTCTATAGGGATGCGAACATTTTCCATCTTTTTAAACCTTTCCACTCCCTCGAGCTGCCGCTCTACATAACCCGAATATTTAATTTCCACTTCAGCCTGCAAGCCTATGGCGAGAGGAAGCGACCCGATCTCTGGAGCGAAAAGATCCATTTGGTTGAATGAGATTTCCGGACGGCGGAGGAGTTGAGCTAGAGAAGCCTGATTCCGTAATGGAGCGGATCCAATTGACCTCAGCTTTTCGTTCACATCAGAGGTGGAGGTAACATAAGTATTTCCGAGCAATTTAGCTATTTCTGAAATTTTGCCCTTTTTTTCTTGCATTCTTTGATACGCATCCGAGGTCACCAGGCCTATTTTATAGGCTATTTCCGTAAGACGCAGGTCGGCATTGTCTTCGCGTAAAAGAAGACGGTATTCAGCCCGTGAGGTAAACATTCTGTAGGGCTCGCCATCAGTCCCTTTAGTCACTAAATCATCAATAAGAACAGCAATATAGGCTTGATTCCGATCTAGAATGAGGGGCTCTTCGCCGCGTAAGCTAAGCACGGCATTTATCCCTCCCATAATACCTTGCGCTGCGGCCTCCTCGTAGCCAGTAGTACCATTGATCTGACCGGCTAAGTAAAGTCCTTTTATGGCCTTGGTTTCCAGTGATGGATAAAGTTGTGTTGGATCTGCATAGTCATACTCTATCGCATAGCCAGGTCTCATAATCTCAGCCTGTTCGAGTCCCTTGATGGAGTGGACCATCTCGACTTGAATATCTAGGGGAAGACTAGTGGAAAGGCCATTCGGATAGACTTCAGTTGTATGGTAGCCTTCTGGCTCTAGAAATATCTGATGTCTTTGCTTATCGGCAAAACGAACTATCTTGTCCTCGATAGACGGGCAGTAACGTGGACCCCGGCTCCTAATGATCCCAGAATACATAGGCGAGCGGTGCAAGGCAGAACGTATAATTTCATGGGTGTGGTCGTTGGTATAAGTTATATGACATGGAATCTGTTTCTGCCTTATCCTATCGTTCGAAAATGAGAAAGGAATCGGCTGTTCATCTCCATATTGAGCGTCAAGCCGGGAATAGGCGATAGTCCTGGTATCCAGACGGGGGCATGTGCCGGTCTTAAGGCGTCCAATTGTAAAGCCTAGTTCTCTAAGCGAGTCACTTAGACCTTGGACAGCAAAGTCACCGGCCCTCCCGGCAGAATAGTTTTTATCTCCCACATGGATAAGACCTTTGAGAAATGTTCCCGTTGTCAAGATTACCTTACGGCCTTGGAAAACTTCGCCAATCTGGCTCTCCACTCCTTTTATTTCATCTTTCTCTAGTAAAAGCCGCTCCACACTTGCCTGACGTAGGGTAAGGTTAGGGCAGTTCTCCAGGACTCTTTTCATTCTCTGTCGGTATAATGCTTTGTCGGCCTGCGCTCGGGATGCACGCACCGCTGGGCCCTTCCTGGTGTTTAGTACTCGGAATTGGATACCGGTCTCGTCGATGGCCTTTCCCATTTCTCCACCCAATGCATCGATTTCCTTAACCAAATGGCCTTTCCCGATTCCGCCTATCGCGGGATTGCAGGACATTTGACCAATATGATCGAGATTCAATGTCAGCATCAGGGTTTTGCATCCCATCCTGGCGGCAGCGAGAGCCGCTTCAATACCAGCATGGCCGGCACCAACCACAATAATGTCATAGCGTTTTTCTCTGGTGGTCATAACCGTTCCACGTGAAACATTAAGTATAACAGTATTCTATTAATATACTCTATTGTATTAATCACTGTAATATATACTATTTTCCAATGCAAAAATTTGCAAAAATACGTTCTAAAATATCGTCGCTAGTGACCGATCCAACCACGTCCTCAAGTCCATTCTTAGCTCCCTGCAGGTCTACTGCTACTATTTCTGGTGGTAATCCATTATGGAGTGCCTCAACTGCTGCTGCTAGATTCTCTTGTGTCCTCTCCAAGGCTGCTTTATGGCGGAGGTTGTTTATTACGACGGGCATCTCGCTGTAAGCCCCCAAGAGGAGTTTCCGCAGAGCCTGCTTTAGTTCTTCCAGGCCAGCTCCATTTTTCGCCGATACCGAAAACACCGCTAATCCCGGAGCTTGCTCCGCTAATTCATGGGCGTCCAGCTTTTGCGAGAGGTCGTTTTTGTTGATAACTACCAGTCCCTTTTTTTCTTTCATGGCCGCTATAACAGCGCGATCCTCGCCGCTCAACGGGGCTGACCCATCCAACACAACCAGGGTCGCTTCAGCTTCACCGAGCCGTCTAAGCGAAAACTCGACCCCTATTTTTTCCACCTGATCCTTGGTCTCCCGGATACCTGCGGTATCCCAAAGAACAACCGGCAAACCGCCGAGATTAATACTTTCTTCGATAACATCTCTCGTAGTTCCCGGCACTGGAGTAACAATAACTCGCTCTTCGCCGAGAAGCGAGTTCAGAAGGCTGGATTTCCCTACATTCGGCTTTCCCGCAATACACACCCTGGCTCCTTCACGAAAGAGTCTTCCCCACTCATAGCTCGCGATGAGTTTCGAGATCGTAGCCCGGAGTCCCACAATCTTGCTTGCCAACTGTTCTCTCTGCAGCAGCTCGATCTCCTCTTCGGGGAAATCGATCGCCGCTTCTACCTGAACGAGAATATCGAGCAACCCCTCTCGCAGTTCCCCCACCCATTTTGAGAGCTCACCCTGCACCTGCTTTAGGGCAAGCTTTATTCCTTCGTCCGTGCGAGTTCGGATGAGATCGAGCACCGCCTCTGCCTGCGCCAGATCGAGTCTGCCGTTGAGAAAGGCCCTCTGGGTAAACTCTCCCGGCTCAGCATGGCGGGCGCCTCGTGATAAAATCAACTCCAACACCCGGCGCACCAAAAAAGGCCCTCCGTGCCAGTGGACTTCCGCTACATCCTCTCCTGTGTAACTGTGCGGTTTACGCATCAAGGTGAGCAGGACCTCGTCTAGAGCGGCTCCGCTATGCGGATCCCGGATTGCTCCGTGGTAAAGCATATGAGATCGTAGAATACTGTTTCTCCCGCTGTTGCGAGAGAAAATTTCTTTGCTTATGCGCTCAGCATCAGGGCCGCTGATGCGCACGATCGCCACCCCTCCTTCCCCCATGGGCGTAGCCACGGCTGCTATTGTGTCTTCCTTGTACATTCAAAGAGGCCTCATCTTAGCAATATTTTGCTTGAAGGCAATATAGAATTTGGCGATGTTTGCCTCCCAAATTAAGGGCCTCGATGAGAGGGCAGAGTTTCCGCCAACGAGACATCTGGAGCGAAGGGACAGGACAGTTCCCTTAATATAATTATATGTGATGCTTCGTTTAGCGATGGGGCACCTTACAATGCTGTTGGAGATTTCCATGCTGGCGCCGGTCAAAAGACCCACCTAAAGTGGCCAGAATGTGACAAAATCCGAGAAACTCGGGGGAGCGAGGTTCGTCCCGACAGGCCATAATTGTTCGGCCCAGAGGGCCGAATTTTCCCTAAAAAGACCACTCTAATTGCTGCACTCCAGAAAATCCTTTTAAACAAGGGTAGCCTCGGGAAATCAAACCATCTCCAAGGTATTGGCACAATTGCTGCTTAACTCCCTGTAAAGACAATTCCAACCCGGCCTCGATGTCACCGATGGAAAAAGGGGGAAGAAAATGAGAAAATACAAAACTATGGTTCTGGTCACGCTTCATTTTCTTCTTTACGTTGCAGTCCCATTCCAACTAAGCGCAGGCACACCTACCGACCAGATCCGAGTCACGGTGGAAAAAGTCCGGTCTGTACTCAAGAGTCGCGGCTCTCTATCTTCCGCGAGAGGGACGAAACTACAAAACCAATTGCAACAGATTCTTTACCCACGGTTTGACTTTGTCGAGAAAGCCAAGCGTTCGTTGGGATCGCATTGGCGGCATCGCACCCCGGAGGAACAACAGGAGTTCGTAAAGATCTTTGCGGATCATCTCACCCGCTCTTTTCTTTTTCAAATTGAATCCCTCAAGGACGGACTTTTTTTCTACACTCGAGAGAGCCAGGATGAAGATTACGCCGAGGTAGATTCAAAAATAGTCGCAAAAGATGGAGATGAATACTCCATCAACTATAGGCTCCATCTCTTAAACGAGGATTGGAAGATCTACGATATCGTGATCGAGAACGTCAGTATCATTAACAACTACCGGTCTCAGTTTCACCGCATTATCACGGACGATTCCTACGAAGAGCTACTCCGCAGGATGAAGAACACACCAGATCGGGGGAGTAAGGCGGAAGAGTTGCGGGCAATCCGCGGATTGATGATTATGAGCATTTTTGCGAAAAGCTCTAAATCAAAGTAACGCTTTCCTTTCTCTTTCCCCGCCCATGATGTTCGGCGGGCTACAGCTGCCGATAACCTCTTTCCATCCATCACGTTAACAGCAAGAGCCATCAGCGACCCTTATCGACGGATCTGGGGACTTTTGCATCAACACCCCCCCGAAGGTGCCTTGATACCGCTCTCCTGAGCTAGCAAGGGCAAAATAGGGAGAGTGACAGATGGGGAAGATCGGCATCTGCTTTGTTAACCCGGCTCCGCTTTACGGCTGTGGGGCTTCCCTTCGAAAGGCGGGGGAGCCGGGCCGTGGAGGGGATTCAGTTAATGAAACGGCTCTGGACGGAGGAGAATGTCAGCCATAAAGGCCGATTTTACCAAGTGGAGAATCTCACCATTGGCCCAAGACCGACACAATCGCCTCACCTCCCATTGGGGACAGGAGGGAGCGCGAAAACATCCTTGAAACGTGCGGGAACGATCGCTAACGGCTATATTTGCGGCAGTTCGGCCATCCCCGAGTTCCCATCAGTCTGGGAGAAGGTAGCCAACTATGCCACCGCGGCAGGCCGGGATCCCCAAGAGATCGAAAAGGCAGGGCTCACCTTTATCGCCATCAACGATAATCGGGCCAAGGCCATAGAGGCCTGCGCCGACTATCTCAAACGCTATTACGGAAAGGTGAGGATGGATGTCAAAAAATATTGGGCTGTTGGCTCTCCTGAGGCATGCGCCGAGCGTATCACTTCTTATTTTTCCAAAGGCTTGGATACCGTAATCGTCGGCCCGGTAACGCCCGACCTCAAACAGCTCGATCTCTTAGGAGAAAAAGTCCTCCCACTGGTAAG
>JAUXIP010000199.1 GCA_030620935.1 Deltaproteobacteria bacterium
ACAGTGGTGAGGCGCACCGGATATTTGGCTTGAAGAGAGAATTCCCCGATCTCGTCCAGGGATAGCCCCAAGGCTTCGGCCGCATTGGCAAGGAACCTCCCTGTCCCCGCAGCGCATTTGTCGTTCATGACAAAGTCCTTCACTTCTCCTCCCTTTCCGACCTTGATCCCTTTGGCGTCCTGCCCCCCCATGTCGATGACCGTACGCGTGCCAGGGAAGAGATGGATCGCCCCCCGCGCGTGACAACTGATCTCGGTAATCTGGGCGTCGCCGAAGCTGACCTTATACCTCCCATACCCCGTGCCGACCACGTAGGCCGATTCCTCCCGCTTTAACCCGGCTGAGCGCAGGGCTTCGTCAAAGGACCTGTCGGCGGCACGGATGACATAGGCCCCCGTGTCGATAAGCGCTCTCCCGACGATCTCGAACTTTTCGTTCAGGATAATCGCTTTTGTCTGGGTGGAGCCGACATCGACCCCCGCTGCATAGATCATGTTTTTTCTCCCGAGGGTGAGGGCTTGTGAGTCATTTTTCTGTGTTCCAGGGATTCGAAAAACGCATCGATTCGATTCTTCATCTGCGCCTCGGAAAAATAACGGGGATCCTCAATATCAGATTCGACAAGTAGAGTGGGAATGCCTAGCTCCTTGGTGAAGTATTCCCGCATGTCGCCCTGTCCGGCGGAAAAGAGCCGGCAGCTCTTCACGGAGTGGATGACCAGCGCGTCGGCAGACCACTCCTCAATATAGCGGCGGATCTGTTCGTAGCGCTGGAGGAAGTTACGGTTGGTGAGGTTCCATTCCAGCATGTGCTCGGCGATCGATTCCAGGGGTCGGTTAGCATCGTGCTTGAAACCAAACTCCCATAGCCCGCCGACCGTGGAGTACGTCGAGGCCACCGCCACAGCCCCCCATTTGGCAAACATGTCGCGAAAAACCCGAAGGTAAGGCCAAGGCGGCGGGCCCTCGATGACGAAACGGAAACGCTCCTCGGGGAGAGGCCCAGTCCCCATTTGGACCTTCTCCTCCATCTCCTTGAGGGCGACCTCAAAAAATCTGAGTCCTTCCTCGGTGCCCCGCAGGCAGTAGAGGGGGGCCATCAAACTTACCGAGTCGAAGTAGGCGTCGAGGGGAGAAGGGGTATGCTTGGTGAGAGATTTGATTTGAGACCAAAGTTCACCGGTCTCTCCTGAAAGGGCCACGATCCTTTGCAACCGGGCGTAGTCGAATTTCTTTCCTGAGATCTTCTCCAATAGCTCGATGACCTCTTCGAGCTGGCGGACCACGTAGGTTATATCTTCTGGGCTGGGCTTTCCGGAAGGGTCACGCATAAAAGGAATATCGAGGTTGTACACTTCTCTTTGCGAGTATTCAGCAATGTGCTCAAACCACTGGAGGTAGACGTTGCACCCCACGTAGTTGCATAGAATTAGAGAGGGAAGAGGGATGGTGGCGAATGGGGTCTTGCGATCGCCCAGGAAGCATCCGATATCTGCCTTTACGTATGCACAGTTGTCCATCGAGTAGCCGATCTCCTCGGCCTTCTGGATGAAAGGAAGGCACACCTTCTTGGCCGCCAGTTGAAGGGCATTGACTTCAGGGTACACAGGGATCAGGTCAAATGCCTGCACTAGTTCCACGGGATTGCCGCTGATAAGCATATAGACGGCTTTGCCCTCACCCTGTTCGGCTGAACGGGTAAGCCTCTCAAAGTAGCCGCCCATCAGTTCCTTTTGCATGAGATGGATCTGGCCTTGGTAACTTGTCTTTACGGGTTCAGCTGCTTTTGCCATATCATTTCGTTCCTCTAGTCAAATAGCATCGATTCTACGAAAGTTTCGACTTCTGATCTGGCCCTGTCAAAGATCCACATCTTTTCCTCAAATTCGAGATACAAGTGGGGGATCTCCTCTTTCTCCAGAGCCCTTCGATAGAGGGCGTAATCAAAGAGGGCGGGTTCACAGAACTTGGCCGCCAGGATAACCACCGCGGTCGCTCCGCTCTCCCTTACCTTATCAATAAGATGTTTGGCCTTTGGTTCCCTAAGGTCATGCTTTACGCCGGAGAAAACACTTAGATTCAAATAGGCTTGAGCCAGGTTTCCTATGGGGTCGCCCTCTAATGGAATATCCTGTGAAAACCAGCGCCAGCCCAAGAGGAAGTCATCGTCCAGTATGTAGCAACCTGCCGCTTCAAGACCTTCTATCAGCTCCAACGGTGGCTGTTCGCAGAAGGAGCCTTCAAGGACAACTTTAATCCGATCTTTTGGTTTTTCGTCTCTTTTATGCAGCTCCGCGATGGCCTTGGTCAGGATGGCTATGTGTTCTTCTGGAGGAATGAGGATTCCAATGCGGGTGAGCACGTAACATTCAACCGTTGATAAATTCTCCGGTCTTTCCATGCGGATGCGGTACAGCTCACGCAAGAGTTTCCTCTGTTCATTGTATAGGCGAATGCTCTCCCTCAGGTGGTCGTCGGTGATAGGCCTATTGACGAGGCCCTCGTAGCTGGATTTGATCCTGTTGTACTCTGCCGCCAAGTAATCTCTAGTGTGGGGCGACGTAAAATTTTGGGGGAAATGGATATACTCGACCATGGTGTTGGGAAAATTACGTTTGAAAACACTTCCAAGGTTTCTTGCCGGGTCGCAAATAGAATGAAAGACGATCCCGTCAAGGCAATTGAGCTTCCCGGTCATACCCAGCTCTAGTGTGCTCTTGACGATGGAACAAATAAACGACTGGAAACGTGAGTCGGCATGGGCAATCTCGAGCCGGTTACCTCCACCGACGATCCCCACGGGCAGCATGCCCCCCGCATGGATAATTTCCACGGGCGAGTAAACCGGATAGCATCCGATGGCCTTTGAGCCCGGGTGATTTGCCTTCCACTGTACTACTGGATCCAGCGAAGAGTTTTCGATAATTTCTCTATAAGATGCAATCAGATCTTCAAATCCCATATGTCTATTTTTCCATCTTGATTTTTCAGGATGAGCTTCTGTGCAAGATACATGCCAGTGGAAAGACGATTCATAAATTCGCTGAACGGACTATTTAACAGTTTCGTTTCGCAAAAGCGAGAAATAAATCGAAGACAATTCCCAATTTTCGGATTTTTTCGGCTATTTCTTACTGATATAGCGTCGTAGTGGACGCCTTTGGTCTGGCATTCCACTTGCTATCATGCGTCGTAGTGGACGCCTTTGGTCTGGCATACCACTTGCTAGCGAAATTAAGGTGAAGTGATGAAAGTGAGAAGAGGGGATGTTTCGAGAGAAGATCAAAGCCGTAGACTTTGACCATATGCCGCGCGAGTATCAGGAGCTACTGACCCGCGTTTTGACCATTCAGGCTGACTGTGAAATCGGCGGGGCCCAAGTTTATGGGGAGAAATGGTTACTCAGAGCGCCAACGGCCGATGATATGTACCGCCTCTCGCGGATTATCGGCGAGGAGATCGATCACTTCCGCAAGATCGACAAGCTGCTAAAGGAGATCCATGGAGATGGGACAGCTCTATTGGGAAAAGACAACTCGAAGCGTTACCTGGACGTGTTCAAGGTGACAGAGGTTCCCACTTGGGCGGATGTGGCTGTGTTCTGTTTCCTTATTGATCGCGTGGGGAAGTATCAGGTAGATGATTTTAATGACAGCACATAACTTCCCCTGAACGAGATTTTGCCGGGCATTGTCCATGAGGAAATTGGCCATATTGCTTATGGTTACACGAGGGTGAAGGAGCTTTGTGGCGGCGGTAAAGGGAAGGAGGAAGCCCAGCAGGCGTTGAGCCGCTGGTATCCGCTGGCGTTGGATATGTTTGGCCGATCTGAGTCCCGGCGGAGCGAGCGTTATGTCGAGTGGGGAATCAAGCGGAGGACGAACGCCGAGGCAAGGACGGCCTATATTGAGGAGGTCAACCCGCTGATTTCAAAGCTCGGGCTACAAATACCTGATGAAAGGAAAGGAAGAGCTTATCTCTAGTTTAAGAGAAAGGAGAAGTATGATGGAAAAAGGTTCTACGGATGAGTATTTGATCTATGGAGAGCAGCTGGGAAAGCCGGCAGTTGAGGAGATTCCCGAGGCAGAAGGGTTATTGAGGAAATTTGAAGAGCACGAGGAAAAAGAGGGGGGATTTATCCGAAGTTATAAAGAGATCTCCGAAAAGTCCCAAGATCCCTTGATCAAATTCCTCCTTCAAATGATCATTGCCGATGAGGAGAAGCACCACATGACCATGCATGCCATGGCCTCGAGTCTCCGGGGGAGCCTTAATTGGACCAGGCCAGAGGATGTCGTTCCTACCCTTGGCGAGGTAAGTGAGGAAAAGGAAGAGCTTCTGAAGCTTACCACGGATTTCAGCAAACATGAGAAGGAGGCGATCAAGGAGTCAAAGAAGCTTTTGAAGTCAACCAAGGGTTATTATCAGGGTCTCTTTGATCTGCTGGTGAAAACCATGATCCACGATTCGGAGAAGCATGTGGACATCCTTGACTTTCTCCGTCAGAGGCTAAGAACAGTGTAGGGTATGGTTTCCAAAAATCGCTTCGATCCTCTAGAGCGCTTTGCCGAAATCGAGCGTCTTGCAGCCAAGGTCTATTTTCGCTTCTCCCATCTTTTTCTCCGTCATCCCGATCTAAGGGACTTTTGGTGGCAGATGGGGATGGATGAGGAGCAGCACTCGTCTATCCTTCTCGCCTGTATTGAGATCGTCGAGCACAGCGCGCAAGAGGAGGTTGATCCGAGTATCAATCAGCAAAAGGCGGACAAGTTTAAAGCCCAGCTTACCGCTTACCTCAGAAAGGGTACTCCCTCGATCACTATGGAAAAGGCTTTCGAAATTGCACTGGAGATTGAGAAATCTGAGCTCGAATTCATTTACAGCCAGCTGCTTCACTCATGTGGTCCAAAGATAGCCAAGACCTTGGAAAACCTCAGTATCCCAGCCC
>JAUXIP010000273.1 GCA_030620935.1 Deltaproteobacteria bacterium
ACCATATGAGCACGTAAACGGCTATACGTAAGAGGGGCCCGACCTGGCGCGGCAATCGCGATCGCTTCAGGGGTCTTTTCGGCCCAACCTTCGACCACGTCATACACGGAGGCCCGCTGAAGAAAGTCGCTTACGTTACTCGCTCGAACAGTGGAAGACATAAATGTCGGCTGAACAAGACTTCTTAAGTGATGGCAGCACTACGTCTAGCTTTTTGCTCCGGCTTTTTCCATTTGCTTTCTCAAACTAAGCGGTCGCATATCCGTCCACACTTCCTTAATGTACGCGAGGCATTCCGCCTTGGTCCCGCTCTTGCCGGCATCTCTCCAGCCAAGAGGGTTCTCCCGGTCCGCAGCCCAGATGGAGTACTGTTCCTCGTGATTGAGGACTACTTTGTAAATGGTATTGTCTTCTCTTTCGTCCATATTCATTTCTTCCTCCTCAGTATGAGTCTTAGCTGGGGAAACTCATTCAGAGCGATTTGTCTGAGAGCAGCGAAGTCGAAGGTATAGGATAGAGTGCTAAGAGATTGATCTCTCTTAGATCGCGTTGGAGCTTTTCTGGGCAAGCAGCCGCTCCACCTCTTCATCCGAGAGCGATTCCACGTCGTCTAATATGTCTGCCATCTCTCCCGGAGCAACCTTTTTTGCTTCGGCCTGTGCGATTTGCGTGGCCAGTTCGGCAAGTGTCGGATTATCGAACAGGGTACGCAGGGGGATTTCGACCTCGAAGGTCTTGTGCGCCCGGGAAATGACCTGGGTGGCTAACAAAGAGTGGCCTCCCAACTCAAAGAAGTTGTCGTGGACTCCCACTGGATCGAGTGACAATACTTCTGACCAGATCTCAGCCAATTGTTTTTCAACCGGAGTTTCAGGAGGAATATACGGCGCATCGAGTTCAGGCCTGGAGCTGCCAGGATCGGGAAGAGCATTTCGGTCCAATTTGCCATTGGGAGCTAAAGGGAAATTGTCTAAGAACACAAAGAGCGACGGAATCATGTGGTCTGGCAGGATTTCGGAAAGAGCGCGCCGTAGTTTCGTTACCGTAGGTGGTGGATCTTCCTTAGGAAGCAGATAAGCCACAAGCCGGGCG
Organism: Deltaproteobacteria bacterium; assembly: GCA_030620935.1. The sequence continues at coordinate 1,093 of JAUXIP010000273.1, forward strand.
TCCTCGGGTCGATTCTTCGAAGCGGTAACGACGGCGGCTTTGATCATGCCCAGATTCAGAAAAGCCATTTCGATCTCCGCGATCTCAACCCGGTGACCTCTAATCTTCACTTGAGAGTCTTTTCGTCCCAGACACAATAGACGACCGTCGGGCAGCAGGCGTCCTATGTCTCCCGTGCGGTAAACTCGCTCACCTCCTTCCGTCGGGAGAAAAACAGTGCGGGTAAGGTCCGGTCTCCGCCAATAGCCAGGGCTCACGTAGCGGCTCTTCACCGCAATCTCTCCAATATCTCCAGCCGGAACTTCTCTGGCGAGGTCGTCGAGTAAGAGGGCCTCGTTATCCTCGACCGGGTAACCAACCGGAACAACGCTTTCCTCAATAGAGGTCTCTTTATTGATGAAGTACCACCGGATAGAGCCGGTTTCGGTGCTGCCTAGGCGGTTAATCAGAAGACATTCACGGGAAAAGTGCTTTTGGTACAACTGAACGTCTCTTTTGGAGACCGGCTCACCGATGAGCTTAATCAATCGAAGATCAGGAAAGAGCTCAATGCCGGCTAAGCTCTCGACAAAATGGCGAAAAAGAGTTGGAACCGAACAGTAAAGAGTGAGATGGTTCTGGCGCAGCCAGACGCTCAGTCGCGCCGGCCCTGATTCCTTTACGTTTAAGGGGTAAAGAGAAGCGCCGGTGAGTAATGCGCTAAAGGTGTCGTGCGCCGCACCGTTGGCACTGCAGGAGAAAAGTAGCGTCAATCGATCCTCGGGGCAAATATGGAGACCATTTGTATAATTCCTGACAAAATGGAGGACATTGCGATGGTTCTGTACAACACCCTTAGGCTGACCGGTTGAACCTGAAGTGTACAGTATCCAGGTCAAGGTGTCGGGTGGTATGGGTAGGCCGGGGTTCTCGGCAGAGAGCGTTGGATCGAGTTCGTCAAGATTAATCAAGGGAACTCTTTTCTGAGTCAATTCCCGGGCCAAGGAGAGGTTCTTTGTATTCGTTATCAACAAACTTGCCTGTGCATCCTCGATGATATAGGCAAGCCGCGTCCGGGGCAGTGAGGAGTCTAGGGGTACGTAGATCTTACCGGCCTTTAAAACACCGAGGATGGCTGCAATCAGCGGCGCATCGTTCTCGAGAAGAATCGCAATCGGCTCTTCTCTGGTATCGCGCCGTGCCAAAAGAGCGTTGGCTATCTGGTTGGCCGCTCGGTTTAGCTGCGCGTATGTAAATGGATCGTTTTCGGTTTTAACCGCAAGACGGTTCGGATAGGTTTGGACGGTTTTTTCGAACCGCTTGGGGACCGATTGCTCGATTTCTTCTTTGTTAAATTCGACGAAAGAGCCGCTCGGATGAAAACATTTCGCGCGCATGGCCTTTTGTTGCCGAGAAAGCTCTTCAGCAAATTGCAGTGATTCACTCATGCTGAGTCAGTATTGTTCGCCGGTTTAGGGTTTAGGAAAGGGCCGATTTAGGTAGTCTTAGAAAACTCTAAGAAAGAGACGCTATCCCGAGCCTCATAGCGCCCTTTTTTTGTGCGTCAGCGAGACCGGCAGAAAGTAAGTATTCGGCACCTTAAACCCGTACCTCTCCAACCGATCCAGAAAATTGGGCCTCACCCCGCTCGCTGAAAACTCCCCCACCACCTTCCCGTTCTCCATTCAAACGGCGGCCTTTGCCCTCGCCACGGGCTTTGTCGATTTCAACCAGGTTAGTTTTGCGACGAAAAATGTCTTTCACGACACTTTTCCTTTTTAACTCTCTATGATTTTGATCCTAAGATGCAACACAGCCGTCTCATGCCCTACAAATCACCGATAGTATCTCTGGCGGGGGGCAATCGCCGGCTTAGAGCCAGTTGCCGTTAAAAGAGGGTATAAATAAAGGGAGCCACGGCCGAGCTCTGAGCAAAAATGATCAGAAGGCCGAGGCCAAGAAGAACCAAAACCATGGGCATCAACCACCAGAGCTTACGCTCCCAAAGAAATTGCATAAGCTCGGAAGCAATGGCAAATCGTGCGAAAACACTTCTCATGAACGGCATCTTATCACCTCTATTCCTGTAATAGTCAGTCTCAGCGGTAAAAAAATATTGATCTTCTATCTGCCGCAGAGCACGCTGAGGGCACCAAGAACTTAAAGACCTCTGCGATCTCTGTGGTCTCGGCGGTAAAAAACTATTGGTCTTTTTTGATGATGCAATGATCCAGCACAAGAGTGTCCATGCCGCACCGGCTAAAGGTGCTGAAGGCCTCCTCAGGCGTATTCACTATCGGCTCGCCTTTCAAATTGAAGGAGGTATTGAGAATCACGGGAACTCCCGTGGCCTCCCCAAATCGCTCGATGAGCCGATAGTAGCGGGGATTGGTGGTTCTGTTGACGGTCTGTAGTCTTCCGGTACCGTCCACATGGGTGATGGCGGGAAGAACCTCTTTTTTTTCATCTTTAACGCCCACCACGTACAACATGAAGCGAGCCGGGTAGTGGCGACTCGGTTCGGGCAGCGAGAAAAAGGCCTCTGTCTTCTCCTCCAGAATGGAAGGGGCAAAGGGCCGAAACGGCTCACGAAATTTGATCTTGGTATTGACGATGTCTTTCATATCCGCCCGGCGGGGGTCTGCCAGGATACTGCGATTGCCAAGCGCGCGCGGTCCCCATTCAAAACGACCCTGAGACCATCCCACAACTTTCCCAGCCTGCAAATCATCCACGATGCGACTGGTTAGTTTCTCATCATCCTCCACCCTGTCAAATGGGATGTTGTTCTGTTTCAGAAATGTCTCTATCTTTCCCTGATCATGTTCTTCTCCCCAGTAGGCATGCTCGAGAACAAATCGGCGCGGCTTTCCCAGAACCATATGATAGGCCCAGAGAGCGGCGCCCATGGCTCCTCCGCCATCACCCGCAGAGGGTTGAATATAAATCTCCTCAAACGGTGTCTCGCGCAAGATTCTGCCGTTGGCAACGCTGTTTAATGCCACCCCGCCGGCCATGCAGAGCTTCTTAAGGCCGGTTTCCCGGTAAAGATGGTTCGCCATCCTGACTAAGATCTCCTCGGTTGCCTTCTGTATGCTCGC
>JAUXIP010000173.1 GCA_030620935.1 Deltaproteobacteria bacterium
CCCCGTGTTCGACCAAAGGGGAGAGCTGCCGCTTCTCCCCTTTGGAAACCCCATCGGCTTTGTGCCCGCCCCAAGGGGCGGGATTTACATTGAACAAACGATTTCTGAAACGAATGGCTAAATTGAGATCCAACAACAGCTGGCTCTCCCGTCTGATTCCTTTTGGCCTCTATGGCCAGGTTAAACCGCACCACTTTCGTGAAATGGCCTATGTGATCTGGGAAAACAAAACCAAGCTACCCTATGCCTGGAATATCTTACGCCACGGAGTCTGTGATGGTTGTTCTCTTGGACCTTACGGTCTTCGCGACAATGTGGTGGACGGGATTCATCTTTGCACAACCCGCTTAAATCTTCTCCGCTTAAATACCATGGGGAGGCTTAAATTCTCGAATTTAGGCGATCTCGAACGGCTGCGGAATGTAAGACAAAAGAAACTCCACTCCTTAGGCAGGATACCCTTTCCAATGGTTCGGCGCAAAGGAGAGAAAGGCTTCACCCGAATCTCATGGGAAAAAGCCCTGACACTCGTGGCTCAGACAGTCCACCGGACAGCACCGGAGCGCATGGGTTTCTATGCTACCTCCCGGGGTCTGACCAACGAGGTTTATTATGTGTTTCAAAAGCTCGCCCGCACCCTGGGGACCAACAATATCGATCTCAGTTCACGCCTCTGCCACGCAGCGAGCGCCTACGGACTAGAAGAGACGTTGGGGGCAACGGCACCGACCTGCTCCCTCTCCGATTTTGTTGGGACCGACTTCCTTGCAATCTTTGGCTCTGACCTTCCCAATAATCAGCCGGTGACCACCAAGTACATGCATTATGCCAAGAAAAAAGGGACCCGTATCGTCGCCGTCAACCCGATGCGGGAACATGGTCTGGAACGCTATTGGGTGCCTTCGGTTTTATCCAGCGCACTTTTCGGCACGAAGCTCATGGACGACTTCTTCCAGGTTCGGGTAGGGGGCGATATCGCCTTCATCAACGGCACACTCAAGGCCCTCATAGCCACCAACCGGGTAGACCATGAGTTTATCACCCAGCATACGCGTGGCTTCGATGACCTCAAAGCAGCATTGCAAGATCAATCTTGGGAAATGCTGGAGCAACTTTCCGGTGTCCCTCGTCTGGAGATGGAACGTTTTGCCCAGCTCTATGCCCTGGCCCGGAGCGCGGTCTTTGTCTACAGCACGGGACTTACCCAACACGTATTTGGGGTGGATAACGTCAAGGCGATTGTCAACCTCGCCCTGGCGCGCGGGATGTTGGGACGGGAAAAGTGCGGCATCATGCCGATCCGGGGTCATAGTGGGGTTCAAGGTGGCGAAGACTGTGGATGCGAGCCGGACAAATTTCCGGGTGGCTTCCAGGTCAATGAAGCCAATGCCCGCCGTTTCTCCAATCTGTGGCACCATCCGGTCCCTTCCACACCGGGGCTGAGAGTGTCACAGATGATCGAATCGGCAGAACGTGGAGAGTTGGAGTTTCTTTATTCGATCGGTGGTAATCTCTTGGAAACCATGCCGGATCGGGGCTTTGTCTCCAAGGCATTGGCCCAAGTTCCCGTCCGGGTCCACCAGGATATCGTCTTAAACAGCTCGATGTTGATTGACCCCGAGGAGATGGTGATCGTCCTTCCCGCCCAGACCCGTTACGAACAGAGAGACGGGGGAACTACAACCAGTACAGAAAGGAGAATCCGCTTCACGCCGGAAATTGCCGGACACCGGGTTGGGGAATCTCTCCCGGAGTGGGAGATCCCAATGCTTATTGGGAAGAAGGCCATGCCGAACGGAGAGCTCTTGTTTCCTTTCAACGATACACAGAGCATCCGAGAAGAGATGAGTCGGGTCATGCCGCTTTACCAAGGCATCGAGCAGCTGAGAAAGGAAGGGGATTCCCTCCAGTGGGGAGGTCCTTACCTTTTCAAGGGCGGCAATTTTTCCAATATGCCGGAGGGTCGAGCCCTCTTCAGTGTACTCGAACCTCCTGATCTAAAGATTTCAAAAGACCATTTCTATCTCAGCACGCGGAGGGGAACACAGTTTAATAGCATCACCTTCAGCTCCGTGGATCGTCTCATGGGAACTAAGTCAAGGGAGGCCATCTTTATCTCTTCCGAAGACGCCGAACAGCTCGGCTTGAGTGATGGAGACCGCGTGAAGCTACGCTCTCAAATAGGGGAGATGAGCGGAGTGGTAGAGATCGCACCGGTCAAGCCCGGAACGCTGCAGGCCTATTGGCCCGAGGCCAATGTTCTAATCCAGTACCGTTTCGATCCCCTCTCCGGTGAGCCTGACTACAACACGGAAGTAAGAATCGAAAAAGTAACCGACCAATAACTCAGCGATCCTGACAGACCACGTCTACTAAAGCCGGTCTGCCCTCTTCTTTTACAACCTTGAGCGCCTCCCGCAGCGCCTTAGTCAGATCTCTGGGCTCTGTAATCGGCCCGACGCCCCAAACCCCATAGGTACGCGCCATCGCACCAAAATCCACGACCGGATCGTTGATCCGGATTCCGATCCCCTTATTCTCGACGGCCCTGCCTCTAAGCAGCGCCATCCGTTCTTGATGTTCCTCATCGTTGAAGTAAGCGCGGTTATTAAAAACGACCATGAGGAGCGGGATTCTATGGTGGGCTGCCGTCCAGAGGCTGCTTACGGTGAAGAGAAGGTCTCCGTCGGGTTGAAGATCGACACAAATCTTACCCGAGTCTTTATAAGCCAGGGCGGCTCCCAAAGATGCCGGCAATCCGTACCCGAGACCGCCTCCTTTATATTTCCCCAGCACCTGATTAAATTTCGCTGGGCGAAGGAAGAACCGTTCTTTAGCTGCTGAAGGCCCATGGGTAAGGACCCAGTTCTCGTTCTTTAGGACCCCGGCCATCTCACTGAAGAGCCTATTTGTGGCGATCGGTTTTTCATCCCATTGTATCTTGGTTAGTTGAGCCAGGGCTTCGGCCCTCTCTGCACTTATTTTTGACCACTCCCCTCGCCTCTTTTCGATATCCGAGCCCTGCTTTTCCAACTGCTTTTTTTCATCTTTCAGCCGTCGAACCAGTTCCGGTAGAAATACAGAAGTGTCCGCTAGAATAGACAAGTCTGACTCGCGGAGCCTATTAAAATCATGGGACCAGCTGCTGATCAAAAGATCGTCAAGGCCTACATTGATAATTTTCGCTCTTTCAGAAAGCAACGGAATAGGTTTCCGGTTTCCCCGCTCTTGGGCCCTCTTGGAAACGGCGCCCTCAAAATCGGGAACGTCCAGAACCAACAGGAGATCGGTCCGATCCAAAACTTCTTCCTGCGCCCCCGTGAGGTTTAAAGGATTTTCGAAAGAGAAATTTAACCTTCCGTTTAGGTCCATAACCGGGATGGCCAAAAGCTCGGCTAGCTCGGCCAGGGCCTGGAACCCCGCTTCTTTTCTCCCGACCCAATCGGCGATGATCACCGGGGCCTTGGCTTCAAGGAGCCATTGAATTGTTGTAGCAAACCCTTCCTCTGGGGATTGCATGGGAAGGGCCGCCGGATAACGGTCCAAGGACGGAAAGGGAACCTCCTTTTCGAGTTTTTCCTCCTGGACATCGACGTCATAACAGATATAAACGGGGCCCATGGGTTCGGTTGTAGCCAATCGATAGGCCCGGATAAAGGATTCGGGCACTGCCTGAACGCTCGCCGGTTGGTCATCCCACTTGACGAAGTCCCTCACTAGAGTTCCTTGAACCAGGGCTGTATGGACCCAATCAATCCACGGCCTGCGACGAGAGGTATCCATTGGTCCGGTTCCCCCCATAACTATGACGGGCACTCGATCACACCAGGCATTATAAATAGCCATTGCGCCATGCTGCAGTCCCACGACATTGTGGAGCACTGTTACCATGGGTCTCCCCTTCGCCCGGCCATATCCATGCGCTATAGCCACGGCACTCTCTTCATGAGTACAGGAAATAATCTCCGGCATATGATTGCCACTGTAATTCACAAGCGAATCATGCAATCCACGGAAGGTCGCCCCCGGGTTGAAGGATATATACTCTATGTCAAAGGCCTTGAGCAGATCGACTATTACGTCCGACCCGTACTCCGGTTGAGGCCGCTCGACAATTTTTTCTGCTTTACTCATGAACGACTCCTTTCAAACCACACAAAACCATAATCCGTGTGTAAGCTTGCAACATATTAAAAGCCCTGGCCGTCGAGAAGGAGGCGGGTGCAAGGCTTGTAGTTATCGTTACTCGTGTCCGGGCTTCGACTGAGCTCAGGCGAACGTCTGGCTCGTGTTCGTAAACGAGCACGAATCGGAGCGAGACCGAAGCGACAACGCAGCAACCGTCTCTTACCGACGGATCAGGGACAAAACGTTTTGCTTTATTGACTCTAGTAAAAACATAGTCCAAGTAAGCATCTGTAACAAGGGCGTCGGCTGCATAAGAGACTGGTATGATGGTTTTAAAAAATCGTGATTAAGATTTATCGTAAGCCGCTTTGCTTTAAATCTCTGGCGATCGGCTTTGCCGACCAGACTCCGATCACGGAGACGGCCCAGAGGAGGAGAGTCATAGAAAACGCTATAAAGTAGCTGCCCGTGAGATCGTGCAGGAACCCTCCAAACCACGCCCCAATGGCGCCTCCGAATGCGATACTTACAGTGAAATAGCCGTAAAGAGCCCCAAAGTTTTTGCCTATAAAGATATCAGCAAAAATGGTCGATAGAACCAGGGCCCGTGATCCCTGCCCCAGGCCATAAAAAATAGCGTAGGCATAAAGAAGGGCAGGAAAGGAAGTATCCTGCACGGCCAAAAGAGACACGATTCCCAAAGACGAAACCACCTGCACCCAAGTATAAACGGCCTCCCTTCTCATCCGGTCGGCAAGATAGCCAAACATGACCCTGCCGAAAATGCTGGCGACCCCCATGAGCCCGAAAACCGTCGCAGCAAAGAGCTTTGTATAGCCCGAGTCCACAGTGTGCGCTATTTGATGTGTCACTATAATTTGATTGCCCATACTGGCTAAAACACGGGAGGCAAAGAGGACCCAGAAGGCGGAACTTCCAAGGGCCTGCGTGACGGTCCACTCCTCCCCTATTTCTTTCTTCTTAGAGGACGGACTTGAAGAAGTTGAGGAAGCACTAAAAAAGATCTGCGCAGGAACGATGACTAAGAAAGCGGCAAGACCAGCCAGCACAACGTACGCCACCGACCACCCCCAGGTGTCGATCAAGACCTGCACAAACGGGACCAAGAGCAATATCCCGAATCCACCCCCTGCATATGCAAAGCCGAGTACTGTGCCCCGATTGTTGGGAAATTCACGTGAGAGGACGGCGACATGGGGTACCATCCCGATCAGTCCCATCCCCAATGCCGTCACTATACCGACCCACAAATAGAACTCCCAAAGAGAGGAGACCGTC
>JAUXIP010000243.1 GCA_030620935.1 Deltaproteobacteria bacterium
GCGCGCCGCGTGTTGCGTGGCGGCCCTACGGGAGATGTATAGACCCCCCGCCGACGCGACACTGAAGCGTGGGGACGGGAGGTCTCCCTAATAGTTCACGTTTAGCATAACCAAGTCGCTTCACCCGCTCACCGCAACCACGGCCACACCTCTTCGATCGGCTTCCTGAAGCAACTCTTCTTGCTCCAAAAGAATTGTTTTGCCGGCTTCCACGGCTAAAACCGCGCCGCCTGATTCATGTAAAACCTTGATCGTCTGAATGCCGACGGCCGGCACGTCAAAGCGAAGGTCTTGCTGAGGTTTGCTGACCTTTACTACTACAAAACCTTCCTTGCCCAGCTCCCCGCCCCGACGGATCGCCGCGTCCGTCCCTTCTACCGCTTCCACCGCCAAAACGACGCGGCCCTTGACCACCACCCCCTGCCCGATCCCAAGCCGCCCGACCTCCCTGGCGACCTGAACTCCGAAACGCACATCCTCCCATTGCTCTCTGCTAGGAGAACGACGAGTCAACACCCCCTCGACAGGAATAATCCGGGAGAGAAAAATAGTTGACTCTAAAACCCGGATCCCTTCTCCTTCCAGCTCCTCGGCTACCCCTCTCAGAAGCTTATCGTCCTCCCTACTCCGAACACGGGCCAAAAACGCCGCACCTCTCAAGTCCGGCCTGAAGTTGGAAAAGAGCTTCACTTTTCCGATCCCGCCGGCCATAACGGCTTCCTTGACCCCCGCCTGGTGAAAAGTGCGAATAATTTTCCCCAACTCTCCTACGCACACCCACGTCACCTGATCCGCCACCTTTTCGATCTCCTCGGAGGTCTCCCCTCGATGAGCGACAGCGACCAAGGAAACCCCTTCGCGCTTCGCTTGCTCGGCAAAGATCAACGGAAACTTTCCGTTACCGGCGATGAGCCCGATCTTTCTCATGAGTTAAAAAACTTAAACGTTCCATTCGCCCAAACCGTTCGAGCTGTTGAACGATTGGAACTCTTTGAACGTCTTGAACTCCAACCCGATCCGACCGTTGTCTGTCGGTCAGAATCGGCTTATCGACAGACGCCGCGCTGGGATTGCTCGATGAAACCGGCCAATCGCTCGACCTCAGGCGACTCAGGGATTTCCCGCCTTACCCTCCCTAAGGCTACCTGAGCCTTCAGGCCCGAATGGAAAAGTGTGCGGTAGGCCTTCTTCAGGACATTAATCTGCTCTTTGCTGAAGCCTCTGCGCTTGAGCCCCTCGACATTGAGCCCTCTGAGCCTGGCCCGGTCTCCGGTCGCATTACAATACGGAGGAACATCCTTAGAAACCATCGAACCCGCTCCCAAAATAGCGTGCATCCCGACCTTAACAAACTGATGAATGCCGACGAGTCCGCCGACAATAACAAAATCCTCAATCACCCCATGTCCTCCGAGGGTCGCCCCGTTGGCGACGATATTGTGGCTGCCGAGAATACAGTCGTGGGCTATGTGGCAATACATCATTAAAAGGTTCTGGGCCCCAAGGCGTGTGACCATCCCCCCTCCTTGGGTGCCGGGATTAAGAGAGGCGTACTCGCGAATCGTGTTGCGATCTCCGATAATAAGTCGGCTGTCTTCTCCTTTGTACTTGAGATCCTGAGGAACGGAACCTACGGTGGCAAACGGAAAGATCAAATTCTCTTCACCCAGGGTCGTATTTCCATCAATAACCACATGGGATTGAACCCTTGTCTTTTTCCCGATCCTAACCTTTGGGCCGATAACGCAATACGCTCCTACCTCCACGCCTTGATCCAACTCTGCACAAGGATCGACCAATGCTGTCTGATGGATCTTAGTCATATTACACTTCGGCGCGTTGCAAAATGAAAATTGCCAACGGTAAAATTCAAAATCGTCCCTTCTTCTTTCATTTTGCATTCTGAGATTTGCATCTTGCCTTGACCCAAACAGCTATTCCATGGGCACCTCCATAGCGGAAATTTCTGCCTCGGCTACAATCTTACCATCGACCATCGCTATTCCTTTCATTTTCCAAAACGAGCCCCGACGCTTGAGGCAAGTGAGCTCCATACGGAGTTGGTCTCCGGGCTCCACGGGCCGCTTGAATTTGGCCCGATCCAACCCCGTCAGCATAAAGACCTTGTCGTCGTCCTTACCGCCGTTGGAGGCGTGGGCCAAGATAGCAGCGACTTGCGCCATAGCTTCGCAAACCAAAACCCCCGGCATCACAGGCCGGGTGGGAAAATGGCCCTGAAAAAAAGCTTCATTGAAAGTGACGTTCTTGATCCCGACGATCCTTTGATTGCCCTCCACCTCCAAGATTCGATCCACCAAAAGAAAGGGATAACGGTGAGGGAGATGCTTAAGAATCTCTTTAACGTCGAGCATGGGCTTTGGCTCCTTTGACACCTTTCTTCGCCAATTGGGAAAGCTTTCCTTCGAGTTCGCGCACGGCGCTCCATAGTTCCGGCAATTGAGGGAGGAGCATCATAACTTTCAGCCATTGCCGATGCGGAGCAGCCGCGATCCCTCCGGACAGCACCGCCCCCGGCGGCACCGATCGCGGGATCCCCGATTGAGGCCCAATGACAGCCCTATCTCCGATCTCAATGTGATTGACGATACCGACCTGACCCGCCAAGACCACCTCTTTGCCGATCCGAGTGCTGCCCGAGATGCCCGCCTGAGCTGCGATGACCGAATGCTCCCCCACGACCACGTTGTGAGCGATCTGGACCAAATTATCTATCTTGCTCCCGCGCCCGATGACCGTCTGGCCCAGCGTCGCACGGTCCACGGTGGTGTTGGCACCAATCTCCACGTCGTCTTCAATGACAACGGTGCCCACCTGCGGTATCTTGATCCGTTCCTTCCCCTGACCCGCATAACCAAATCCGTCGCTGCCGATAACCACCCCGGGATGGAGAACGACTCGATTGCCAAGGCGACAACCCTCCCGCACGACGACCTGAGCATGCAGGACGCAATCCACACCCACCTCTACCCCCTCTCCCAAAAATACCCCCGGGAAAAGAACCGTTCCTCGGCGGACTTTTGCTCCTGCGCTCACATAGACGTAGGGGAAAACGGTCACGCCGTCTTCGAGAACCGCTTGCGGCTCCACACTGGCACGCGGACTAATTCGTCTATCGTAAGTGGGCAGAATTTGAAACAGCCGAAGGATTTTGGCAAATGCAAGATAAGGCTCGGAAACCTGGAGAAAGCTTCTCTCCGAGTCCGCCGCTGCATCAACCGAAATTTCGCAGCCGACAATAACGGCGCTTGCCTTAGATGTCGTAAGATAGCGCCGATAACGCGGATGGGCCAGAAAGGTAATATCCCCAGGACCCGCCTCTTCGATCGACGCAACCCTCTCGATCTCGACTCGGTCGTTTCCGAGGACCTTTCCGCCTACAAGCCGGGCGAGTTCCGAGAGGGTTTTCTTCAAGCCCGTCACTTCCCCTTGGCAGCCTTTCCAAGGGTGCGATTGTTATAGAGGTCAATGACCTTATCCGTAATATCAATAGCATTATCGCTGTAGAGGGCTTGGCTACGTTCCAGAATCAGGGTGAATTTCTCTGCTTTTCCCAATCTGGTAACGACTTTTTCCAGGTCCTTAAGAATCGCGCTCGTCATCTCTCCTTCCTTTTGACGCAACTCCTCTTGGGAATCCCGGACGCTGCGCTGATACTTGAGGACCTTCTTTTGAACTTGTTTCTCGCGGTTCCTTCTTTCCTCAGGCTTGAGAAGAGCCCCTGTTTTCTCAAGATCGGCTTTCAACCGTTCCGCTCCCCGTTTTACTTTGAGAAGCTCTGCCTCGATCTTCTTCACGTGAGCCTGGAACTTCTGCCTGGCCTTTTTACCCTCCTGAGACTCGCTGATCGCCCGTTGGATATCGACGAATCCGAGTTTAATCTTTTCCTGTCCCCACGCCGGAACAGCAAACAGCATAAATAGGAAAAATGCAGACGCTTTTTTCACAGCCACCTCCGAATTAGTCGAGAAAATTGATAAGGGTTTTTTAGGGCTACCCGCCGAGAGAAAAGCCCAGCACCGAGGTCTCGTCGCCCGGTTGTTTATTGAGGGGAAATCCAAGGTCCACCCGGACAGGGCCGAAAGGAGATAACCAGCGGACCCCCGCTCCGACGGATCTTCTGAGATCTCCAAAATCAAACCCTTCGGACTCTGCAAATGCCTGCCCCATGTCGAAGAAGGTCACCCCCCGAAGGCCGTAATCCTCCATGATCGGAAAGAACATCTCAACGTTTAGGATAGCCTGCATGTCACCGCCGATTACATCATCTGTTTCTACGATTTTAGTGGGACAGGGGGGGGTGTCGCCGGGAGTAACGCAGACTTCCTCATGCCCGCGGGGGCCCAAGCTGCGTTCATCAAACCCACGCACCGAATTTATGCCCCCGGCA
>JAUXIP010000041.1 GCA_030620935.1 Deltaproteobacteria bacterium
GCAAAGCTTTATTATACATTAGGGCAATATAAGGAGGCCGCCACGGCGTTTGAAGAGGTCCTTAGACATTATCCAAAAGACGATTTCCACAAGGCAAATATTATGCTTTGGCTGGGTAATAGTTATGAGGGCACAGGGGCTCATGAGAAGGCGCGAGATTGTTTTGCGCAGGTTCTAGCCTCGCCTCATGCTTCAGAAACTGACAAAGCCTCAGCCAAAAAGGTCTAGGCCGCCTATCTCCTCTTCCTAAGAAGACACTTCACTAGAACCAGCTACGAGTCGCCTGTCAATAAAAGAGCGGTGATGATATGCAAAAACGATGGACCCAACGCGAAAGGAGCGCTCTTATTTCAAGCTTTTGGATGCCCTGGGTGAGTCGGGGTGCCCGATTTGCAGTCTCATCATCCAAGACGGTCTCAGTTACCTCGATAGTCTGATGTATGAGCGCATCACGGACGTTCCGACACGAAGGGAACTGTTGGATTCATTCGGGCTGTGCAACTCCCATACCTGGCAGCTATCCAGGGTTCCACGGATCAGTGCGGCTGACTTGGGCTTTGCGATTGTCGCCTCAGGCCTCTTGAGAAAGTTTGATCATTTGGCAGCAACCAGACCGAGGGGGAAAAAAAGAACTCTCAAGTCCGTCTTCGCAAAGAAAGCGCGGACGATTCGGTCGAGGATCAAGCACAAACCGTGCCCGGCATGTCGCCATGTCGCCCAGTTCGAATCCTACCGCCTGAAAGAGCTTCTGGACTACCTTCCGGAAGAGGAATTCTCTCAGAGGTATGAAGCATCACAGGGAATCTGTCTGCCTCACTTCCTTCTCGCGGAGGAGAGCTACTCGGACCATCCCAACTTCGATCACCTACTGGAGGTCCAGGCTACCAAGGCTCGATCCCTGATGAACACGCTCGAGCAATTCGTTGAAAAACATGATCATCGCCGGCAGGATAAACTCACTCCGGGTGAGGCGAAGGCGAGCCGGGTGGCCATGGAGTTTCTGAGCGGAAAACCGGGGATGTTCGATAGCGACATTCCCCGCATTCCTTCAAGGAAGAGGCGCGGGGTGTAGCTAAACAAGAATCCATAGAGCTAACTACCCAGCCGGTCAATACCTCACCCATATCTATTTCTGATAAAGCGGAAGGGAAGTGGAGCCGGGTATGGATTGCGGTACTACGGCAAAATTACAAGGTATCCGGTCCACGTCACGCCGGAGACCTGAGTTTTTGTGTTTGCTGATTTACAGTGAGACGGTGGGTACTGTTAGCGTACGCGGCGGCTTTTGGTTGCGGTCGAAAATGTCGTGATAGATGTTGTCCATCTTCTTCAAAATCTCAGGTTTGAAATACTTCTCTCCGCACTGGCCACACACCCCGGCGGGGACATTGCTGATTACCAAAAGGTGGCTCTCACGCCGGTAATCATAGTCAATCTTCTTCTCGCTAACCTCTCCTTGGCAAAAGGAGCAGTCTGCATAAGGCATCATCTTGTGGTCCCCCTGGTTCTAGGGTCAGTCCATTTGGGTAAACTCGGGATGTAAACTGTGATAACCCTCAATATCTTGCTGCCGTCCCGCTTTCTCATGGCCCACCCCAATACAACGTGGATTGGTCGAGGCCCGGTAAACCCCAGTACTAAGCAGCTCTCTCCCCGCGGGTCGTTGGAATATTCCTATAGAATTTCCGCTGTTCCGATTAACGCTGCTTCGATCTCCGTAACATCTAAGTTTTCCTCCAGCCGCTCCTGTTGCGCGTGCAAGCTGAATTCATAGCTGCCTTGACGTAGATGTCGCTGGATCTCTTGTAGATCCATAATGCATGGTACAGAAAGCCTTAGTGGACATCAACCTCAGAAAAACGCCGTCTTTAATTTTCGATGTACTCAGGTAAAGGTTGCTTCTTGGCAACTGCGCCGGCCATGTTGGCAAGCAGGATAGGACTCGGTCGCCTCTGGGCCATTTTCGACTGGAACCTCCAGCGAACGATGCCCTCTACGTCGAGCAGATACGTTGTTGCGTGGACCATAGGACCGCTCCAGTGCTTATCCCGAATCACTCCGACCTTTCCGCTCAATATTTGCTCGGGATCGCTGATTAAACAAAGCGGAAAAGCGCTCTTCGGGTCTTGCCAGAAGGCATCGTGATTCTTGTGAGCCGCCTGGTCGATTTGTGCGTCACGAATGATCCGCTCGCGGAGTTGCCGGCCGTTTTTAGCCGATTGCGGGCTGATCCCGTAGATGGCGACGTTATTTTCCTGGTATCTGCCGTATTCATAGATAAAGGCCGCAACCTGGGCCCGACACCAAGGTCACCACTGCCCGCGGTAGAAGAAAACAATCGAGGCCGGCGCCTTTTTCAAGACCGATGGGAATTCAATCGAGTCTCCATCGATATCCTTCAGGGTCGCCTCAGGGAATCTCACGCCGATATCCAAAATTGCCATTGCATCTCCTTTCATTTAGCCGTGACAGGGGGTCACGTCTATGGGTTCTTGTTTTTGCTGCTCTCTCTAGCTACTGATTCTCTGAGTTGTCAGACTACACACCGCCAGCGCGTCGGGAGGATCAAATCCGTATTTGGCTCATCCTACGTCTCCCGCCGGTTGCCGTAGAGTTCGATTTGGAGGCGTGGGGTATAGCCAAAGCCGTGGGTCTTGCAGAGGTCAACAATCCAGGGTGCTTTTTCCCGCATCTCTTTCTTTGATCTAGCCTGCGCCATCATGAGGACCCGTGAGCGGTCCACGCGCTTCAGTCTTTTGAGAATCGCAAGAATCTCGGTGACATCCCGTCGATGTTCCACGACAAACTTAAATTGATAGTCATACGTATCCATGAACTGCTGGATTACAGGGAAGTTAAGTCTGTGGTCCTCGTGCATCTGGGCGAACTTGCCTTTTTCGCGTTTCCCACGGGGTGGAGTTTGAGAGCTTGGGGCTCATAGAGATGAGGTCACAAAGCACCGGCTTAAAAATCGTTGCCGCAGTCTCTATGGTTATATGACACCCTTTCTGCTTAAGCCGTCTGGTTAGCTCCTCCAAGTTGTGCGATAGCAATGGCTCGCCGCCGGTAATCACCACATGGTGGGTCCGGTATTTTCTTATTTCGGATAAAATCTCTCCCAGCTTCCATTCTTTGCCCTCCGGTTTCCATGAGGTGTAGGGGGTATCGCACCATACGCAGCGCAGGTTGCAGCCTGAGGTGCGTATAAAGACGGACGGGATCCCTACAAGCCTTCCCTCGCCCTGAACGGAATAGAAAATTTCAGCGATGCGCATAAAGACACTTTATATCAAAGGGCACTCGACGAGACTAGCAGGCTACTGAAAAAGTCTCATCTACTTCGTTGCGCTCAATCGCCTCGCTCCAACGTACTGCGCAAGTACGCCTCCGCTGAGTCTATTCTGAGCAAAGCCGAAGGATCGGCTTCTCGCGCGCCGTTCGGCTGCCTTCGTCCCGAGCTCAGGCCGAGGGGAGCTCACGGTCGAAGCCTCGTATCTGAGATCTTTTTGAGCAGCCTGTGAGCAGAGTTTTTCAGCAGTCTGCTGAATCAAACTCTCGGTTCAAAGGGGTTTTCTTGCAGCTGAAATCATGTTGACTCAATTAAGGCCTGTGATAAAAGTAGTAGGTTGGCTAATGGAGAAAGACAAAGAAGCACTGCTGGCTGAAGACAAAAGGGTAAGACGGCTGGGTCGCGCCATGGATATCGCCTCGATTCTCCTATGGCGAACGGATCTGACCTTGAACGAGGCCCAGGAGGTCGTTGCCCACGCCAAGCAGGTGGCCTTGCAACTGTTCCCTGACAAGGAAGAGACTTTCGATTTGATCTACGGCTCCCGTTTCCGACGAATTTTGGTGGAGAAATACCAACTGCAATGAACCATTTCGGATTTTGGATTGCCGATTTTAGATTACATGCGACTCTCGGATCTAAAATCCAAAATCGAGAATCGAAAATCGTATGAGTCAGGATTGGATCAATATCCGCGGCGCCAAGCAAAACAACCTCAAAAATATCGATATCAAAATACCTCTCAATGCGCTCACTGTGGTAACCGGCGTCAGCGGTTCGGGGAAATCCTCGCTCGCCTTCGACATCCTCTATGCCGAAGGACAGCGGCGATACGTCGAGAGTTTCTCCGCCTATGCGCGGCAGTTTCTGGACCGCATGGACAAGCCCGATGTCGAGAGCATCGAGGGGATTCCTCCCACCATCGCTATCGATCAAAGCCGGCCGGTCAAGACCTCCCGCTCCACGGTTGGGACCATGACCGAGCTGCACGACCACCTAAAGCTCCTGTTTTCCAAGATTGCGGTGCTCCACTGCACGGGATGCGAAAGGATTGTAGCAAAGGACACGGCCCCGTCTATTTTCAAGAAGCTCTTCGCTGCGCCTGAAGGCGCACCGGTAGTTTTGACCTTTCCGCTCGCCTATTCTCCCTCTCTCCCCTGGAGCGAAGTCGAGGCCGGACTGCAGCAGGCGGGTTTCCATCGCATCCTCCAGAACCAGACCATCCGGGACCTCGAAGAAATGCAGGATAGGATAGAAAAAGACGGCAGTCTTGAAATCGTGGTGGATCGCTTTGCTTATCGGCCAAACGGAAAAAAGCGGATCACAGGCTCCCTCGAACAAGCTTTCCACTACGGCAAAGGGCGGCTCAACCTCTACTTTCCCGAAGACGGCTGGCGCCGCGAGCCATTCAGCAGCTATCTTCATTGCCCCCATTGCGATCTCTCTTACCATGATCCTGTCCCCAACCTCTTCTCGTTCAACAGCCCGCTGGGCGCCTGCGAGCACTGCCGCGGCTTTGGCCGCGTCATCGACATCGACTGGGATTTGGTCATCCCAGACCCGCTGAAGTCCTTAAGCGAAAACGCCATCAAACCCTGGGCGACGAAAGCGCGGAGACTCCGCAGGCTGATGGAATTCTGCGACAGCAAAAAAATCCCTACCAAAAAGCCCTTTCGCGATCTGACGGAAAAACAGAAAAATCTGATTATTGAAGGGGATAAGAGTTTCAGGGGAGTGCGCGGCTGGTTTCGCCGCCTGGAACGGAAAAGCTACCGGATGCACGTGCGCGTCTTTCTCTCGCGCTACCGCGTCTATCTCATGTGCCCGCAATGTCGAGGCACACGGCTCAAGCCCGAAGCGCTTCACTTTCGGATCAAAGGGAAGAACGTCGCCGAGATTGCGGCCATGAACGTCGGCGAGGCGCACCGCTTCTTTCGCGAGCTTAAGCCCGTTGGACAGACGGATCAGGTGGCGAGGCTGATCTTGGACGAGATTCGCCGCAGACTCAGCTATCTGGTCGGAGTCGGCCTGGAATATCTCACTCTGGACCGCCAGTCACGCACACTCTCCGGCGGCGAGCTGGAGCGGGTCGATCTTACCACGGCCATCGGCTCTTCTCTGGTCAACACTCTCTACGTGCTCGATGAGCCGTCCATCGGCCTCCATCCGCGCGACAGCAGCCGTTTGGTAGAAATTCTCCATCGTCTCAGATCCAACAACAACACCGTCGTGGTGGTCGAGCATGATCCCGAGATCATCAAAGAAAGCGATTTCGTCATTGATCTCGGCCCTGGGGCCGGGGAGGACGGAGGCCAGGTCATTTTCGCTGGGCCGTATGACGGCCTGCTGCGCAGTCCCGATTCTTTGACAGCGGCCTATCTGACCCGACGCAAAACCATTCCGTTTCCATCCCGTCACCGCCGCCCGATCCCGCAGAGGATTCTTAGAGTCTTGGGAGCGCAGGCCAATAACCTGAAAAAGATCGATGTGAAAATTCCGCTCGGTCTGTTTGTCTGTATCACGGGCGTCTCCGGTTCGGGGAAATCGACTTTGGTCGATGAGGTGCTCTACCGCAATTTGAAGAAGCTCAAAGAATCCGCTGCGGCCAATATCACCGGCTGTCAGGGTATCGATGGGGCGGATAAGATCTCCGACGTGATTTTGGTGAACCAATCGCCCGTCGGAACCACTCCGCGCTCCAATCCCGCGACTTATATGAAAGCCTTCGATCCGATCCGGCGCCTCTTCGCCTCAACGGATCTCTCCCGCCTGAGGGGTTACACGCCTTCCACCTTTTCTTTCAACGTCGAAGGAGGGCGGTGCGAGACGTGCCGCGGCGAGGGATTCGAAAAGATCGAGATGCAGTTTCTCTCGGACGTTTACACCTCTTGTCCGGAGTGCCACGGGAGCCGCTTCCGCGAGGAGGTCCTTGAAGTCACCTATCGCGGCCGCAACATCCGCCGGATCCTGGACCTCACCGTCGCCGAGGTGGCAGAGTTTTTCAAAGATTTTCCGGAGATTCCAGCCGGGTTACGGCCGCTGCGGCAAGTCGGTCTGGACTACATACGCCTGGGGCAACCGCTCACGACTCTCTCCGGCGGCGAGTCGCAGCGCCTCAAGCTTGCGGCGCACATGGCCAAGGCGAGGAGAGCGGGATCGCTCTTTATCTTTGACGAGCCGACCACCGGCCTCCATTTTCATGATATCGAACAGTTGCTTTGGGCCTTCCAAGAATTGCTCGATCAGGGCCACTCCATCATTGTCATCGAACACAACATGGAGGTGGTGAAGTGCGCCGACCATATTATCGATCTCGGGCCTGAGGGCGGCGATGGCGGGGGAAAGGTGATCGCCATAGGGACTCCGGAGGAGATTGTGCGGGTCCAGAGTTCGCATACCGGCCGCTACCTCAAGCCATACTTGAAAAGAGAGGGTTCATCCCCGTTCGCGCCCGTCCTAGATAAAATTTCAAAAGTTCAAGGGTTCAAAGGTCCGATAAATGAAAAGAACGCGATTACGATCGTCGGGGCCAAAGAGCATAATCTGAAAAATATCAGCGTGGACATTCCGCGGGATCGATTTATCGTCGTTACCGGTCTCAGCGGATCGGGAAAATCCTCTTTGGCCTTCGACATCATCTACGCGGAAGGCCAACGGCGCTACATCGACAGCCTCTCCACCTATGCGCGCCAGTTCTTAAAGATCATGGCCCGGCCGAACGTAGACTTGCTTCTCGGTATCCCGCCGACGGTCGCCATCGAGCAGCGCCTGAGCCAGGGAGGCAAAAGATCGACCGTAGCCACGGTCACGGAAATCTACCACTATCTGAGGCTGCTTTACTCCAAGGTGGGGAAGCAGCACTGCGTGCAGTGCGGCCGCCAGATCCGATCGCTCACCAAGAGCCAGATCCAGGACCGCATCTCGCGCAGCCACAGAGGCAAAGAGGTCACGATCCTGAGTCCGATTGTGAGGGGACGAAAAGGATTTCACAAGGAAGTCATCAGCGGAGCGGTCCGGCTGGGCTATCGGCTGGCGCGGATCGACGGCGAGATCGTCGGTCTCAAATCCTCGAAGCTCCGCGGCGGCTTGGAGCGGTATCGAGAGCACGACATCGACATTGTGATCGGCAGGGCCAAGGCAGGCGGCCGGCCGGTGGAAGCGATGGTGGATCAAGGTTTGCGCCTGGGAAACGGTGTCATCCACCTCCTTGCGCCGGGCGGCGAGCAGATTTATAACCAGCGCCTCTTCTGTCTCCAGTGCGGTATCGGATACGAGCCCCTCGACCCCAGACTTTTCTCTTTCAACAGCCGCCAGGGGGCTTGTGCCCAGTGTAACGGAATGGGATTCGAATGGGATTTTGATCCGGAGCTAATCATAGTCGATCCCCTAAGCTCTTTGTCCGATGCGCTGACCTCGCTCTGGTCGTCATCTCCGGCGAATTCGGCGGCGCTCAAGCGGGAGACACAGCGCCTCTTGCGCGATATCAAAGCCAAGCTCCGCGTCGACATCGACAAACCTTTTGCGCGCTTATCGAAAGGGGCCAGAGAGCAGATTCTTTATGGCGGCGGTCGAGGCTCATTTACCGGTCTGATCCCCTATTTCAGAGAACTCTGGCAAGGAGGGAAAAACGGCTTCGACGAATGGCTGTCCCAGTTTATGAACGAATCTCCCTGTACCACTTGCAGGGGGGCTAGGCTCAATCCCCGCGCGCAGGCGGTCAAGGTAGACGGCAAGGCGATCTGGCAGGTGACCGCGTTGTCCGTGAAAGACGGGCAGGAATATTTCAAATCGCTTCACTTGGAGAGCGCGGAGAACGGAAAGTCCGATCGAGATCGCATGATTACAGAGAAAATTCTCAGGGAAATTCAACAGCGGCTGAGCTTCCTCTCGGAGGTGGGTCTGCCCTACCTGACCCTGGACCGCCGCGCCGATACGCTCTCCGGCGGAGAGGCCCAACGCATCCGCCTCGCGGCGCAGCTGGGATCGAATCTGCGCGGAGTCTGCTACATTCTCGACGAACCTACCATCGGTCTCCACCCGCGCGACAACGGCATGCTTCTAAGAACTCTGAGACGGCTCAAAGAGGCGGGAAATACCGTCCTGGTCGTGGAACATGATGAGAGCACGATCAAGTCCGCTGACTTGATCGTGGATCTCGGGCCGGGAGCGGGAGTGCACGGAGGAAACGTCGTGGCGATCGGCACGCCCCGGGAGATCATAGAGAATCAGGCTTCACTTACGGGGGCTTTCTTAAGAGCCGAGAAAAAAAGAGTGTGGCCCAAGCGAGTGTTTACCGAATTTCCGTGGCTCACGATTCACAAAGCCAGAGCAAATAACCTCAAGAGCATCGATGTCCGAATTCCCTTGGGTGCGTGGTGCTGCGTGACGGGAATCTCGGGCTCGGGAAAGAGCACTTTGGTCAAAGAGGTGCTCTACAAAGGTCTTAAAATGAAGCTCGGCCAGTTCGCCGGCCGTCCGGGAGAGCATAAAGAGATTGTCGGTTGGGAGCTGCTCGAGCGCGTCGTAGAGGTCGATCAGAGTCCGATCGGGAAGACGCCTCGCTCCATTCCGGCATCTTATGTAGGGGTTCTCGATGAGGTCCGGAAGATTTTCTCTTTCACGCCCGAGGCCAGGTTGCGCGGCTATGCGCCCAGCCGATTCTCATTCAACGTTCGAGGAGGAAGGTGTGAAGAGTGTGCCGGCCAGGGGAAGATCAGAAAAGAAATGAGCTTCCTGCCCGACGTCTTCGTAAACTGCGAGGCCTGTAGCAGCCAGCGTTTCAATGAAGAGACCCTCGGCATCTGCTACAACGAGAAGAACATCGCCCAGGTGCTGGATATGACCGTCGAGGAGGCGGTCTCCTTCTTCCGCGCCTTTCCGAAAATCACCAGGCCGCTCAAGATACTCGACGACATCGGCATGGGCTACATCACCCTCGGGCAAGCGAGCAACACGCTTTCCGGCGGAGAGGCGCAGAGGATCAAGCTTGCCTATGAGCTGGGGAAAGAGTCGCACGGGAAGACGCTCTATATTTTGGATGAGCCGACCACCGGACTCCACTTTGCCGACGTAGAAAAACTCATTCACATCCTGCACCGCCTCGTTGACATGGGCAACACGGTGATCACCATCGAGCACAATCTGGAGATCATCAAAGAAGCAGACTACCTGGTCGATCTGGGTCCTGAAGGAGGAGACGAAGGAGGTCGTGTTGTAGCCAGTGGCTCACCATTGGAAGTGATGCAGAACGGCAAGCAGTCCTACACCGCCCGCTATTTGCGGGATTACGGGAATCGTAACCCTCAAGGGCCTGATCTAGCCCGGGCGGGGACTATGTAGAGGAAATCTTTAGTTCGGGACCTTTGGCACACGCGCGGCGCAAGGTCTGGATGGCTGAGAGCGCGGCCAGAGCGCTGGTCTTGGGGTTTTTCGGATCGGGTAAGTTTTCCACGGCGATCTTTGCCCTGCCGAAACTGCCTTTGATCTCGATCTCATGAATGTTGACACTCAACTCAGGGTCAGCGACGATTTTCACTTTTGTCTTATCTCCTCCCAATCCCAGCAGACTCAAAACTGCAGCCACGTTTACATTGGCCGGAAAAAGCCTGACAGCCTCCTTAGCCGGACCTTCGTACAGCGTCACTGTCTTACGAAGATCGCCGGGATCGATTTGGCGCTCCAGGAAATAGGGCGCCCCGGCCAAGGCGGAAGGGTTTTTCCTGGTCGTCAGCTTCACCTCGTGAAGTTCTCCTTCCTTGGCGGCTCTTACTATGTCCAGTCCTCCAATCGCCCCGGAAGGAATGTGAATATTCCTGGAATGTTGCTCCGCAAGGTTGCGGAGACGTTCCCGGAGACCATCCTCCATGAGCGCACCCACGCTCATGATCAGAAGATCTTTTCCGGCCCGCAACGCCTTCTCGCCGAAACTTTTTACTGCCTCCTGGGAGGCACACTCGACCAGAAGACTAAAGGGTTCCTCAAGAAAGTCCTCGAAGGAGCGTGCCACCGGTAGACCGACTTTTAGCCTTGCCTTTAAACTCTCGGCTTTGTCTAAGTCTGAGTCATAAAGACATAGGAGTTCGGCCTTGAGCGAGGAATCCTTCTGCAGCGCTTCGGCAATGGTGCTGCCTATACTCCCACAACCCAGTAGGCCGATTTTTGTTAGAGTCTCCATAAATTCAATTTACCATTCCAACGACAGTTGAGAAACCCTTGGAAAAC
>JAUXIP010000126.1 GCA_030620935.1 Deltaproteobacteria bacterium
AGTCGAACCACAGGCCCTGCAGGTTGGGTCAAGCACCCATGGAGGTTGGGGGGCGGCCGTCGAGGGAGAAGCCCATTGTCCACGGCTGGAGAGCTTGACGCGCGAAGCCTGGTGCAGAAATTTTTTTGGCGTTAGACCTCTAGCAACTTCCTTCAGGGCCGCTGGGGATCAATGATCACTTTGATAGAGTCCTGAGCGCTCGCCACTAGCTGAAACCCTACACCCGCCTCTGCCAAACCGAGCCGGTGCGTGATCATCTTGTTCACTTTCAAGCGCCCGCTGCAAAGCCACTCAATTGCTTTTTTGATATCTTCGGAGCCGGCGGCATAAGCAGTGGTGACGGTTATCTCATCGCGCCAAAACTCATATAAGGGGATGGGGATCTTAACCTCCGCGGCGGTAGGAGCGAAAAAAAGAAGTGTCCCGCCGCGATCCACAGACACGATGGCTTGCTGAACTGCCGGCATCACCCCGGCGCAGACGATAACCAGATCCGCTAATCGTCCCTCGTTGATCGACCGCAGCTTGGCAGGCACGTCGCCGGCAGCGTGAATGGCCGCATCGGCGCCTAATTCCACCGCGGCCTTTAGGCGAAATTCATTGATATCGGTAGCGACGATACGGGCAGCTCCGTTCACTCGTGCCACCTGGATGTGAAGCAGTCCGGAGATGCCGCTGCCGATTACGAGAACACTCTGCCCAGGCTGAAGACGCGCAAACCTTTGCCCCCGCACGACACAACCCACAGGCTCGATAAAAGAGCCTTCTTCGAAGGACAATTCGTCCGGCAAGAGAAATGTTCCCAACTCGACGTTAATCTGAGGCACGCGGATATACTCGGCAAACCCGCCGGGATCAAACCGGGTTCGACGCAAGGTGTCGCATACGGATTCATGACCGTTGAGACAGTAGCGACAGCGGCCACAGGAGACATGATGGGAGACAAAGACCCGGTCCCCCTCCCGATAGCGCTCGACTCCCTCTCCGACGCCGACGACCTCGCCGGCGATCTCGTGACCCAGCACCAGAGGGGCTTTTTGAATGCGGTACCATTCCATCACATCGGTCCCGCAGATGCCGCTGGCCTTGACGCGCACCAGCAATTCCCCCGGACCGATCTTGGGCACGGGCATCTCCTCCAAGCGCACGTCCCTATTGTTGTAATACATCGCAACGCGCATCCGCTCGCTGCCGTTTCGGGTCTTGCCTTTCGGGTCTCGCGTTGAATTCGAACTCGATTTCATCGCTTGGTATATGGAATAGCGTTTTTGTACTTTGGGCCTCAGCCGGGGACCGGCAACCTGCCCCCCCCAACCCGAGACTTGAAACCCGAGACTGAACTATCCCGCGGCCCTTTTTGCCGTTGTCCCCTTCGTACTATCGTAAATTTTATAAGCTTCCTCCACCGAGGCTTTCTTGTGCACGATGGCGCGGACCGCCTGGATCATGCCGACCGGGCTATCGGACTGAAAGATATTCCGTCCCATGTCCACGCCCACGGCACCTCCCTGAACGGCATTGAAAGTCAGCTTCAGGGCATCGATCTCCGGTGTTTTTTTCCCGCCGGCGACAATGATAGGCGCAGGGCAACTCTCCACGACCTTCTCAAACTCCTCGCAGTAATAAGTCTTTACGCAATGGGCCCCCAACTCGGCGGCTATACGGCAGGCAAGACCGAGGTAGCGTGCATCGCGCGCCATTTCTTTGCCCACAGCGGTCACTGCCAACGCCGGTATGCCGTGTCTCTCGCCCTGGTCTACGAGCTTTGCCAGATTCACTAACGTCTGCTTCTCAAACTCCGAACCTACAAAGATGGAAAGGGCCATAGCGGAAACATTGAGGCGGATGGCGTCTTCGATGGAGACCGTGATATCTTCGTTGGAAAGCTCTTTTAAGATGCTTGTTCCACCCGACACGCGCAGGACCACGGGGATGTTTGCGCTTGGTTCAACACACTTACGCAAAACTCCCCGCGTCAGCATAATGGAATCCGCATAGGGAAGGAGGGGCTCAATGGTCTGACGCGGCTCTTCCAGTCCGCTCGTCGGCCCCAGGAAATAGCCGTGGTCTACCGCCAACATAACGGCCCGACCGTCTTCAGGTTTTACAATTCTCGCAAACCGGTTTTGCATTCCCCAATCCATAATTCTCCTCCTTCCAGGGGGGGGTTGAAGTCTCCCAAAACCTAACACAAAAGTGTTTAGAAATGAAAACTATTTTTACAGTCGTTTTTTTCCAGCTCAGCGAATTTGACACCAAACGTTCGGTACTGATATTTTGGGCTCCGTCAGAAGGAGGAATCTATGCCGGTGGAAATCGTTGACACGGTAAAGCTCGCTCATGACCTCAAAAAAAGAAAGGTGGTTTTCAACACGGCCAGGTTTCATGCCTGGGTCCATTACTACCCCAATCCGGGGGACAAGGATGATATGCATTGCCACAATGCGGATCAGACTTTTTTCGTTATCGAAGGAGAATGCACCATGCATTTTCCGGATGGTGGCAAGGCCGTGATGAAACCCGGCATGGTTGCTCTTATAACCGGAGGGTCCTTCTATCAGTTGGAAAATACCGGGCCCGGACCGATGGTGCTGATGGGGAACCGCTCCGGCCCCTCCGAGGCGATCCAACATATCAACCACGAGCTACGCAAGGACATCAAAAAGCTGCCGCCCGAAGAGATGCAAAGAATACGTCATGGCGGGACGGTCCGCTAAGCGTCGGCACCCAGCTGACCTGAAAAAATAGATCGCCCAGCCGCACCTATCGTTCTTTCAGGGAACTGGTAGGGTCATCGGTATGGTGACAGTGAATGTCGAGCCCCGGCCGATTTCGCTTTCCACCTCGACTCTCCCTCCAAGTAGCTGGGTCAGCTTCTTTACGATGAAAAGCCCCAACCCGACACCGCCCTAGGCCCTGGTCACGGAACTGTCGATCTGTCGAAACATCTCAAAAATGATGGGTAGAGAGTCCTTGGAAATCCCTATGCCGGTATCCGACACCTTAAACTCTAACGCCTGGGCCTCAGGAACATGCCTGGCCGATATGGTGATAACACCTTCGTCGGTGAACTTTATCGCATTATTAATAAGATTCTGAAGAATATGCGTGAGCTTCGCGCTGTCGGTCTCCACAGGAGGCAGACCGAATGGATAATCCCATTTGAAGGCAACCTTTTTTTCTAAAGGGATATCATAGGTCGATCTGAGACTGTCGAGGAAGTTGTCCGGACTCATCGCATAACTTTCCACGGTAACCACCCCAGCCTCGATGCTGGTCGCGTCTAATATGCCGGTGACCAAGTTCAATAGATCCTCGGAGTGACTCACGGCCTTATTCAGGGCCAATTTCTGCTCCTCGCTAATCGTTCCCAACATGCCGTCCTTAACTGCCCTGGTATAGCCCATGATAACGTTGAGCGGCGTCCTCAGCTCATGAGACATGACGCTCAAAAACTCCGTCTTCCCCTTATCGGCTACCGCCAATTCGTCCCTGGACGCTCTGATCTCATCGAAGAGAGCCCGATTCTCCAAGGCTATACTCATCTGGCGAGCAATGGCTGACAGATGATCTTTTTGCTCCTCGCTGAAGTAGCCTACCTTGCGACTTGCTAAATGGATAATCCCGCGGACCTCACCGCGGGCCTTGAGAGGCAGAAAAGCACAAGAACGAAGACCTACTCGGAGCTGGACCTTCCCCTTTAATCGTGAATCTCCCGAAATGTCGGAAACAATGATGGGTTCCCCACTGTTGAATACCCGATCCACGGCTGAGCCGACCGGCACCAAATCGGCTGCCGAGAGATAGTCATCCGAAAAACCGCGCTGGCTGGCACACACAAATCCTCCGTTGACTTTATCTCTCAGCCGAACTAGGGCCGCATCCGCTCCGGTTGCCTCCATGAGCCTTCCAATGATGCCGTCGATCATCTCATCGATGGATTCCGTGGGGGTCAAAGGCGCCAGGGCTGTATAAAGTCTCGACAGTTCTTCCATTGATTTTCTAAGACGCTGGTTGACCATTTCCGTTTCCGTCTTTGACGCATGGGACTCCCGATAAAGTTGAGAATTATGAATCGCTATCGCCGCTTGCCCAGCAATCGTGGAAAGAAACTCGACCTCTTCGTTACTAAACTCATGCTCCTCCTTGGTGTAAAAGTTAAGCACCCCTAGATTTTCCCCCCTGGCGATCAATGGGACTCCTAGGTAGGAGACCAAACGGTGTTTGCGATAAAACTCCCTATCCAGCACGCGCGGGTCGGTCTGGGCGTTGCCGACCACCGTCGGGGTTTTGGCTTCGAAAACGGCGTTCGCCAGACCGCGCCCCCCTATCCACTCCTTGGTCTTCCACTCCTGTGAGTCGAGATTCCGACAGGCGACAGGTTCCAGTACCCCGTTCTCTCGGTTGATGAGTCTAATGGTAGCGGCGGCATAGGGAAGGACCGTATCAATTTTTTTCAGGAGCACGTTCAAGATGGCATCGAGATCCAACGTCGAGGTAATCGCCTGGTCAATCTCACGCAGGGCACGGAGCTGTTGAAGATTGTTTTCGGCCTTTTTTAACAGCCTGGTATTCTCCAGCGCGACAGAGACCTGATGTGCGACAGCGGCAAAAATCTCGCTCTGCCTTGTACTCAGCCGCCCAGACTCCCAGCTGGCAAGCACCATGATCCCCAATACTTTGCTCTGCGATGTCTTCAACGGCAAATAGGCCGCCGACCTAAAACCGTGTCTCGCCAAAAGACATCGATGAAACTTGGAGTCGTTAATAATCTCCTCTGAGATAATGGCCTCGCCGGTCCGCAAAATCTGCCGCTCGATTTCGCCCTGACTCGTTTCAACCGAATTTTCTCTCGTATAGGCCTCCGGAAATCCGTGGTGGGCGGTCAAAATCAACCGGGCACCCCGCTCATCCAAAAGCTTGATGGAGGCAGCATCCGCTCCAGTCACGTCTATAATCTTGACCACCGCGTCATCCAGCACTCCCGTCAATTCGCTGGCCTGGCTGATGGGGCTGGTCAGGGCATAGAGGGCAGACAGATCCCTGGTTTTTTCGGCTACCTTCCTTTCCAGATCTGCGTGGGAGTCACGGAGCTGTTCGGTCATCTGGTGGTCGAGGTTGCCGCCTTTTTTCCAAGAAAGTATTTCCCCGAGTTTTTTGGGATTTCTCAAACCGATCTGCCTGGAACTTTCGAGCTTCATTGCGGACGAACAATTGCTGGACAGGAATTCTCCATTAACAAACTCTTGTCATAGCGGATGTGTCGCAAGGCCCATGCCATAGCTTCGTGGATCTGCAACCGTTCGTTTTTAAAGAATTTATTCAGGGAAGAAAAGCCAGCCCCCAAGGCGGGAGTTACAAAAATTGATACTGGCCCAACACCAAAGGAAGGAAGGTGACAAAAGGTGAAAACTCGACCGCTTACTTACCTCATTTTTTTGCTCGGAGCGAAGAGAAGAGACTGGGACTGGGACGACTCGAACCAGGATGGTTCTGTCTTAAGTGTAGAATTTCATGGCGAGATGCTATTTGTTTTCCTCGGCAACCACAGAGACCTTTACAACCGCGGTCACATCGACCGCCAAGCGAACGGGCACTTCGAAATCTCCCAGAGTCTTGATCGGTTCTGCCAGGTGAATTTTCCGCCGCTCCACGTCAAAGCCTTTCTCTCTCAAAGCCTTCTCGATATCCATGTTGGTCACCGAGCCGAAAAGCTTTACCTCCTCTCCGGTCTTCACCGGCATGGTTAAGGAGATCGAGGTCAATTTTTCACCCAAACTTTGGGCCTGTTTGAGTACACGCCCTCTCTGTTCTGCAATAACCCGTTTCTGATGCTCAAAGGCTTTGAGATTCTTTTTATCAGCGATGAGAACCAGGCTGCGCGGCAGGAGATAATTACGCGCATAGCCGTCGCGCACGCGCACGACTTCTCCCATTTTCCCCAGGTTGGGAATGTCCTCTTTTAAGATGACCTCCATGACCTCTCCTCGTAAGACGCTCAACAACCTATGCCCGATTCATTAAAACTGAATGGGGCAAGAACCATTTAATTTCTCGCTGTTGTAAAAGGAATGAGAGCAATATTACGGGCCCTCTTAACGGCAACCTTAACTATCCGTTGGTGGCGCGCGCAGTTGCCTGTTATCCGGCTCGGGATCATCTTTCCTCTCTCCGTAACGAACTGGGACACAACTTTTACATCCTTATAATCAATGCCAAGTTTTTTGTCCGCGCAAAACCGACAGACCTTGCGTCGAACCATGAACCGACGTCGACCGAACCCTCTATCGTCGTCTGTCCGTTCTCGGTTCCCTCTCGAAAATGAAGTCCTTTGTGCCATATTTAATTATGCCTTACAAAAGGGAATCTTCTTCTTGCCCGGGAGTGGGCGTACTTCCCAAGTCGATAAACTGCACGGTATCGGCGATCACCTCGTATTTACTCCTTTTCTGTCCTTCAGAAGTCTCCCACCGTCTCTGCGTCAGTCGCCCATCG
>JAUXIP010000085.1 GCA_030620935.1 Deltaproteobacteria bacterium
CGCAGCAGCTTAGTGTCAAGCTTTAGGGTAATGTTACTTTTCATAGCATTCGTTTCTAAAATTGCGATAAGCACGATAATACGTGCTTACCCCAATCCTGTCAACTACACCCGGCCTGTGTGCCGGTGATGAAAAGATCAACCTAACACTGACTCTCGCATTCGCATAGCTCAACCCTTGCCGCCAAAGCTGTCTTTTTGAGAGCGGTAGAATTCTTTGAACCGGTATTTCTTCAGGCCAATGAGATTGCGATAGGAACCAAATTGCTCCTCGGGATTTTGCACCTGGTCTAAAAAGGTCGCAGGGTTTTCCTCATTTTCAAACACCTTGACTTTTTTGTAAGTCGTCGTCCGCTCGCCTGGGATCCGACTCATTTCGCGAATCAGGTTGCGGAACTGGGAAGGCTTCATCAGTTGGCCGTAGCCGGCGCCTGCCGCGGTCGAAATACTTTCGTTGATGAGCGTGCCGCCGAAATCGTTGGCGCCTGCCATGAGGCCGATCTGCGAGAGTTTTGGACCCTCTTTGACCCAAGAAACTTGCAGATTGGGAATCGAGTTGTTGAGCATGAGGCGCGAGACCGCATACATTTTCATCACCTCGGCGCCGCTCGCCCCGGCCCGCAATCCCGGTCTCTTTTTGCGATGCGCCATTGGGGCCTCTTCGAAGACGAAACTCAGGGGCACAAACTCGGTAATTCCGCCGGTGCGTTTTTGAATGTCGCGCAAGATCCCCAGGTGCGTCGCCTTTTCGTAGGAAGTTTCGACATGACCGTACATGATCGTCGACGTGGTCAGGATACCCAACTCATGCGCTGTTTGAATCAAATCGATCCACTGGGCGGTAGAGATGCGCCCAGGCGATATCCGGTTCCGAACTTCGTCGACAAGGATTTCCGCCGATGTTCCGGGCAAGCTGCCCACGCCGGCGTCTCTGAGTGCGCAGAGGTAGTCGCGGACGGTCGCTCCGGTCAGCGTGGAGCCGTAGAGGATTTCCTCGGGAGAAAAACCGTGGATGTGCAGGTCAGGTAACGCCTCCTTAAGCGCCCGGCAAAGCGTCACGTAATGCCAGCCGTCCATCCCCGGGGCCAATCCGGCCTGTACGCATACTTCAGTAGCTCCCAGTTCCCAAGCCTCGCAGGCGCGCCGGATCACTTCTTCCAGCGGCAGAAAATAGCCCTCCGCGGCGAGATGTCCCCGACTGAACGCGCAGAAACCACATCCCTTGACGCAGACATTGGTAAAATTGATGTTGCGGTTGACCACGTAGGTCACCACATCCCCCACGGTCTTTTTGCGCAGATAGTCTGCTGCCGCCGTCATGACGAGCAGATCGTTGCCAGAGGCGTCGAAAAGCTGCCTCGCTTCATCCACCGTAATATCCTCTCCTGCGAGGGCTCGATCCAAAATGGATCCGATGGCGGGCGTCACACCCGATAAAAGAGCGTCGAGGGACATCTGGAGATGGGGAAGTGTCACCAGGTCACCGTATCCATTCACAATGGGAAAAACAACCCATTATTCATGCATTGCAAAATGGAAAATATAGAAGGCAAATTGAAGAGAATTCAGGAGCCAGAATTCAGGAGAGGGGGACTCTGATTGCTGTTTTCTGACTACTGATTTTGCTTCCTCATTCATTTTGACTTTTTTCCCCCGTACCACAGAACGCCCTGGACGTGAGTCCGGGGATGAATGTTCCGAAATCCCGCCAAGGGCAGTGCCCTAAAGCCACGGACGTAAGTCCGTGGTACGGGGTTTACTTTTCCGTCCAGTAGCGCGTGTACTCCTGGAGATAGGTGAGGGTAGAGAGGTCTCGCATGCGATCGAGAAAGACCTTGCCGTTTAGGTGATCCCATTCATGTTGGATGACGCGAGCGTGAAAGTCCGAAGCTACAAAGTCTAATTCCTTCCCGCGCCGATCCCGCGCTTTTACGTGGATACGCTTATAACGGGGCACTTGGCCTCTCAACTCAGGAATACTTAGACATCCCTCCCAGTCTTCCTCTATCTCGTCGGAAAGCGCTGTCACTTGGGGATTAATCAATACGGAAAGAGGGACAGAGGCTTTTTGCGGGTAGCGAGGGTTGTTTGCTACTTCCAGGACGGCGATCTGTTTAGATTCGTGGACCTGCACGGCGGCGAGGCCGACGCCGTCGTATTCCTTCATGGTAACGATCATGTCGTCGATGAATGTTTGCAGGCCTTTGGAACGAATCTGACCAGAGGAAACCTCCTCGGCGGTTCGACGGAGAACGGGGTGTCCCAGTCTGGTCACTTTGAGAATCACGAGTTTTTTTAGCACAGCTTGAGCACAGAGAGAAAGAGTTTAGGTGAAAATGTCGCAAAGAGATCGGGTGGCTTGGTTGCAGAAACTGGTGATCGACGATTGCGCACGGAGCCTACTCCTCAGCGGGAGCCGATGGGCCTGTATTTCTCTGCCCCGTAGACTTGGTTCCCTAGTGTTAGTGCCCTCAAGTAACTTCAGTGTCGGACGTCTCCCTGCTTCGGAGCAAGCCCCCTGCGCACTCTCAAGCACCCTCCGGTTCCGAGAGGGGAAACTTAGCCCGCAATTCTCGCCAGCCCACAACTGCGGGCGTGCATCTACCCGAATCTACGGCGTTGCGCTCGGACAAAGGGCTCGACGTACCGTAAAGTACGCCTGCGCGCTTTGTCTCTCGCACGCCTAGTATCTCCGGGGATCTGCGCGCCCTCGCTTCGCGCACCGGCGAGAAATCCGGGCTTAAAGGCTGAGCCACAGGGACGAGGAGGTTGGAGGCCCTTCGACAGAGGCTCAGGGTGGTGAGCAAAGTCGAACCGTAGGCCCCGACCGGAGGAGACCTCATAAAAAGGGGACGAGGTGGGGGCCCTCGAGGTAGAAACCTCTTGGCTAAGCCCGGAAGGTTTTCTCCCGAGGAACCAAACTCTTTGACAAGAGACGATAAAGTCTTGACAATATGGACTCAGTAGGTCTATATTTGTGTTAATCTTCTTATGAAGCAATTAACAAGACAGATCGAGAGAAGTTCGCTGATGAATGTGGGGCGGCGGGTCGATTATGCAGTCCGCGCCGTTTCTTATCTTGCAGGTCAGCCTCCGGAAAAGATCGTGAGCAGGGCCGAGATCGAAAAGAAACAAGACATCCCTCCCTCTTATCTCTCAAAAATTATGAAGGACTTGGTTGCGGGGGGGCTAGTCACCTCGCATGTGGGTTGCAAAGGCGGTTTCAGCCTTGCTCGGCCGGGAGGAGGGATCACTGTTAGAGAGGTCTACGAAATTGTCGAAAGGCCTCTGGTTCTAATGGAGTGTCTAGAAAAGGGTGAAGACTATTGTTCTTACTGTTCGGTCTGTTACCAGAAATCGATCTGGGAGCAGGCTCAAATTCTTCTAGCAAATTTTCTCGCCAGCGTTTCCATCGGGGACATTGTCGATCAGCAGGGACTGTCGGAGCGGCTTGCTCACGGCCAATCTGAGAAAAGACCCTTAGGAGTAAGAATAGCCGATGCTGAGAATAAAAAACTTGTGCGTCAAGGTTGAGGAAAAAGAAATCCTTCGGGGGATCAACCTGGAGGTCAAGGCGGGTGAGGTCCATGCCATCATGGGTCCGAACGGCTCCGGCAAGAGTACTCTGGCCCATGTTCTCTCCGGGCGAGAGGGCTATGAGATCACGGCCGGCGAAGCGGTTTATGAGGGAAAAAACCTCCTCGAGATGCCTCCGGAACAGCGCGCTCGCGCGGGAATCTTTCTCGCGTTTCAGTATCCGGTGGAGATTCCGGGCGTGAGCAGCCTCTATTTCCTGAAAACAGCGCTCAATGCCCTCCGGAAACATCGCGGCCTCGAAGAACTGGATGCCATGGATTTTTTAGCTCTAGTGAAGGAGAAGATGAAGCTGGTCGAGATGGACCAGAATCTTCTGAACCGCCCGATCAATGAAGGCTTCTCCGGCGGCGAGAAGAAACGAAACGAGATATTCCAGATGGCAGTTCTAGAGCCGAAGCTGGCTGTTTTGGATGAGACCGATTCCGGTCTGGATATCGATGCCTTGAGGATCGTGGCCGGCGGTGTCAATGCCCTGAGAGGTGGGGACCGCGCCATTGTGTTAATTACCCACTATCAACGGCTCCTGGATTATGTCGTCCCGGACTTCGTCCACGTTCTTTTTGGAGGACGCATCGTCAAATCAGGAAAAAAAGAGCTGGCTTTGGAACTGGAAGAAAAAGGTTACGATTGGGTTAAAGAAGAAGTGGGAGCTGCTCAGCAATCGGGGACCTAGGGAAAGAAACAAATACGATGTCGGAGATATCAGAAGGCAGAGAACATTATCTCTCCAGCTTTGGAGGGTTTGAGAAGAACGGTGGGTCCGCCGGAAGTCCTGCGTGGCTGCGGTCGATACGCAAAGCGGCGATCTCTCGCTTCGACGAAGTTGGTTTCCCCACTACGCGGCATGAAGAATGGAAATATACCAACGTGGCCCCGCTTGCGAAAGTTCGCTTTAAGCCGGCCGCACACGCATCCGATAGGTTGCCGGCTGATCGAGTGGAGCAGATGGCCCTTGGAGAGTCGTCGTGCGCGCGGCTGGTATTCGTAAACGGCCGTTACTCGGAACAGCTTTCGTCACTGCGGTCGCTCCCTGAGGGTGTGAAAGCAGGGAGTCTCTCCGCGAAGCTGGCTGCGGAGGCCGACGATCTAGAACCCCACTTGGCGCGATACGCCGATTATCAGGAGCATGCTTTCGTCGCTCTCAACACGGCTTTCATGGAGGACGGCGCGTATATCTGCATTGCCAAGGGCGTGGTGGTGTCTGAGCCGATATACTTGCTGTTTGTCTCCACGGCAGGGAAAGAGCCGACGGTCTCTTATCCGCGGAACTTGATTGTGGTCGGGGAGGAGAGCCAGTTGGCCATCGTAGAGGAATATTTTGCTTTGGAGAAAGGGGTTTATTTCACTAACGCCGTGACCGAGATCGTCGCGGGCCCGAATGCGGTGATCGACTATTATAAATTAGAATCGGAGAGCGATGGCGCCTTTCACGTTGCCACCCAGCAAGCTCATCTGGATCGGAGCAGTAATCTCTCGTCCCATTCCATTTCGTTGGGAGGTGCGCTCGTTCGCAATGATGTGAACGCAACCCTGGGAGGGGAGGGTGCCGAGTGTACCCTGAACGGTCTCTATGTGGTGACGGGACAACAGCACGTAGACAACCATACGCGGATCGATCACGTGAAGCCGCACTGCAGCAGTCGGGAGCTTTACAAAGGCATTCTCAACGGAAAGGCGAAAGGGGTTTTCAACGGCAAGATTTACGTGCATAAAAACGCTCAAAAGACCGACGCCCAGCAGACAAACAAAAACCTCTTGCTATCTAAAGATGCCTGGATCAACACGAAGCCGCAGTTGGAGATCTACGCCGATGACGTGAAGTGTACCCACGGATCGACTGTCGGTCAGCTCGATGAGAATGCGATCTTTTACTTGCGTTCCCGTGGCATCGATCTGGAGGCGGCACGCGGTCTGCTGACCCAAGCCTTTGCAAGCGACATGGTGCAACGGATCAAGATCGAGCCGATGCAGGCCCGCCTGGATCGTTTATTGACGGCCAGGCTTAAAAACGGAAGCCTTTAGGGGAGTGTGATGAAAGCTGCTCGTAAAACAACCAACGCGAATGATTGTGGCAGAGGTCAAACTTCGCTGGATGTGAAAAAGATCCGGGAGGATTTTCCCATCTTGCAACAGCGGGTCCAAGGCAAACCGCTTGTCTACTTGGACAATGCGGCGACCAGCCAAAAGCCCCAGGTCGTGATCGATACCATAAACCGCTACTATACAACCGACAACTCCAATATCCATCGTGGTGTCCACTCATTGAGCGAGCGGGCGACGCAGGCTTATGAGGATGCGCGGGGTCGGGTGCGAGAGTTTATCAACGCGGGGGATGACCAGGAGGTTATCTTTGTTCGAGGGACGACGGAGGGAATCAATCTCGTCGCGCAGAGCTACGGCCGGACGTTTATCAAAGAAGGTGACGAGATTGTTATCTCGGCGATGGAGCATCACTCCAACATTGTGCCCTGGCAGCTCCTATGTGAGCAGACTCGGGCTCGACTGCGGGTGATTCCCATCAACCACGAGGGAGAATTGCTGTTCCATGAATATGAAAACTTGTTGAACGAGAGAACGAAGTTGGTCGCGGTTACCCATGTGTCCAATGCCCTCGGCAGCATCAATCCGATCAAGGAGATTATTGATACGGCTCATCGCCGTGATATTCCGGTCCTGATCGATGGGGCGCAGGCAGTGCCTCATATGAAGATCGACGTTCGGGATCTGGGGTGCGATTTTTACGCGTTCTCCGGCCACAAGTTGTTCGGCCCTACCGGCATCGGCGTCCTCTACGGAAAGACGAACCTGCTCGACGCTATGCCTCCTTATCAGGGGGGCGGTGATATGATCAGCCTGGTCACCTTCGAAAAGACTCACTACAATGTTCTTCCGTATAAATTCGAAGCCGGGACCGCGAACATCGCGGGTGTCATCGGGCTGGGAACGGCGGTAGACTATGTCGAAGGAATCGGCTTGGAAGCGGTGGCCGCTTATGAGCAGGATCTCCTGGCCTATGCGACGGAGGCTGTTTCCGCCATATCGTGCCTGAGGATTATCGGGACGGCAAAGGAGAAAGCGAGCGTGTTGTCTTTTGTTATCGATGGCATTCACCCGCATGATGTGGGGACGATCTTAGATCAAGAGGGTATCGCGGTTCGCGCAGGCCATCACTGTGCCATGCCGGTGATGCAGCGCTTCGGTGTGCCCGCCACGACCAGGGCGTCTCTGGCCTTCTATAACACCGAGGAGGAAGTAGATGCGCTCGTAAAAGGCATCCATCAGGCGATTAAGGTGCTCGGGTAATGTCGCAGCTGAGCGAACTCTATCAGGAGGTTATTCTTGACCACAACAAGAGCCCGCGCAACTTCCGCAAGCTGGAAGGGGCGAACCGGACTGCAGAGGGTTACAACCCGCTTTGCGGCGATCAAATCACGCTGTATGTTCAACTGGAAGGCGGCGTGATTAAGGACATCAGCTTTCAAGGATCGGGGTGTGCCATTTCCAAGGCATCGGCTTCAATGATGACATCGAGCTTAAA
Organism: Deltaproteobacteria bacterium; assembly: GCA_030620935.1. Next base: position 7,135 of record JAUXIP010000085.1, read on the forward strand.
AGGAAAGACGGAAGACGAGGCGAAAATTTTCTTCGAGAAGGTCCATAAAATGCTGACGGAGGAGCGAGGCGCCGGCGACGACTTGCAAGAGCTGGGAAAACTTTCAATTTTGTCGGGCGTATGCAATTTTCCCAGTCGCGTCAAGTGCGCCAGCCTGTCCTGGCATACGCTTCAGGCCGCATTGAAAGGAGAGGAAAACGTCGCATCTACGGAGTAAGCGGCGGGGGCATAAAACCTTCGTAGGAGGTGAGAGACTATGCCAAGCGACCAGCCCATAAAACTTAGCCGTGATTGTGAAGCGATTCTTGTTCCCAGCGGAGAGAAGCTCAGGCTTCAAGCGGGCAGCCAGGTTTGGCTAACGCAGTCACTCGGCGGCAGTTATACGATCATGACGGATCGAGGAGATATGGCGCGCATCGCCGGGGAGAATGCGGATGCCTTGGGTCTGGAAAGTAAGGCGGGAAGAGCTTCGGCTGCGGCGGAACAGGCCGACGATATCGAGAAGTTGGTGTGGGATCAACTTAAGACCTGCTTTGACCCTGAGATCCCGGTCAATATCGTTGACCTGGGTCTTATTTATCGTTGTAGCGTTGTTTCGCTCCCTGAGGGTGGTAGCAGGGCCGAGATTCAATTCACCTTGAC
>JAUXIP010000241.1 GCA_030620935.1 Deltaproteobacteria bacterium
ATGAGGCCTAGGAAAAACTCCTCAGCCGGGATGGTGCGATTACCCTCAGGTCCCGTCAGTCCCAGCACCCCGCCAAGTGCCAAAATCGCCGCAGGGATATCTGCCGCAGGATCTGCGTGGGCTAAACTCCCGCCGATCGTTCCCCGATTACGCACCTGAACGTCGCCAATAGTTTTCGCCGTCTGGGGGAGAAGGGGACACATCTCTTTAAGAAGCTCTGAGCTTTCGATTTGATATTGAGTGGTCAGAGCGCCAATAGTGATCTTATCGCCCTCTTGTTTAATACCGCTAAGACCGGGAATTTTACTCAAGTCAACCAGGAGCTTGGGGCTAGCGAGCCTGAGCTTCATCAGGGGAAGGAGGCTATGGCCGCCGGCCAGAAGCTTCGCCTCGTCTCCGTGAGAGACTAAGGCACGAATCGCCTCATCCAGAGTTTTAGGCGCCAAATAATCGAACGGTGCCGGAATCATCCCCTCCCTCCCTTACGGCACAGTTGCCAGATCTTCTCCGGCTTCAGCGGCATATCGATGTGGGTGACGCCAAAAGGCGCCAAAGCATCGACAACCGCATTCACGACGGCCGGCGTGGAGCCGATCGTTCCCGCCTCACCGATCCCTTTGATTCCCAACGGATTGACTGGTGTGGGCGTTTCCGTGCGCGCCAAATTGAAACGGGGGAAATCGTGAGCCCTGGGTATCGCATAGTTCATCAGACTTCCAGTCAGGAGCTGGCCATTCTCATCGTAGACGACCTCCTCGAAAAGGGCCTGCCCTACACCTTGAGCAATGCCGCCCTGTATCTGGCCATCGACCAGCAGCGGATTGACGACCTTGCCGCAGTCGTCCACGGCAAAATATTTTTTTATTTCAATCCCACCGGTTTGTGGCTCGACTTCCACCACGCAGATATGGGTGCCGAACGGAAAGGTAAAGTTGGATGGCTCGAACTGGGATTCTGCCGCCAGGCCGGGCGCCATCTTTTTGGGTAAGTTTTTAGCCCGGTGAGCCTGCTCTGCAATTTGCTGGATCGTGAGTCCCTTTCTCGGCACACCCTTAACGCTAAATCTCCCTGCCGTGAAGTTCAGATCTTCAGGATCGACCTCTAGGAGATGAGAGGCCAGCTCTCGCGCTTTTTCTTTGACCTTTTGCGCCGCCTGGTAGATGGCGATGCCTCCGACTGCCGTCGCCCGGCTTCCGAAGGTGCCGATCCCCTTGGGCACGGCAGCGGTATCTCCATGGATGACCGTGATATCGTCCAACGCGACGCCCAGTTCGTCAGCCACGATCTGCGCAAAGGAGGTCTCCTGTCCTTGTCCATGGGGCGATGCGCCGCTAAGCACCGTTATTTTACCCGTCAGCTCCACTTCCACCTTGCCGTACTCCCACATCCCCTCCGGCCCCATGGCGCAGATCTCGACATAGGTCGATAGGCCGATGCCCAAATATCTACCCTGAGTCCGGAGCCGTTTCTGATCGCGGCGCAATTTTTCGTAGCCGGCAAGTTTCAGCGCCTTACGCAACGCAAGTTGATAATTGCCGCTATCGTAAACTAGGCCGGTTGCGGTTTTAAACGGAAATTCCTTGGGCTTGGGAAAATTTTTCATTCGCACCTTCACCGGATCGATCCCCAGTTCTTGCGCCACGCGGTCCATCATCCGTTCGATCACGTAGGTGGCCTCGGGCCTTCCGGCGCCTCGATAGGCATCCGTGGACATCTTGTTTGTAAACGCGGCCGTAACCTCGATACTGATCGCAGGGATCTTGTAACAACCCGAAAGCATGAGACCGGTAAAGTGCGGGATGGCAGATGTGTACAGCTGATGATAGGCCCCGATGTCAGAGACGACCTTGTATCTTAGACCCAGTATCGTTCCATCCTTTTTTACCGCCGCTTCGACTTCACCTACCTGTCCCCGTCCATGGATCGTTGCTTGGATATTTTCCGTGCGCCCTTCGCTCCACTTAACGGGGCGGTTGAGCTTGAGCGTGAGGTAACCGAGCAATCCCTCCTCCGCATAGACGTTGAGTTTGCTACCGAAACTCCCTCCGACTTCCGGTGCGATCACTCGCACCTGGTTTTCCGAGAGGCTCAGCATTTGAGCGACGTTGGTTTTCAAAACGTGAGGAATCTGCGTCGATGACCAGACCGTGAGTTCTTTCTCGGCGGAACGATACCACGCCACAACTACGCGCGGCTCGATCGCGATCGGCGCCAAACGCTGATGGATAAGCCTTTGCCTTACGACCTTGTGCGCCTCTTTAAATGCCTTGGTTAGATTTCCCTGCTTCTGTTCCGAGCGAAAGGCGACGTTGTCAGACCATTCCGAATGGATAACCGGCGATCCGGGGGCAAGAGCCATTTCCGGGTCCGACACTACCGGCAGTGGTTCATATTCCACATGAATCAAATCGAGCGCGTCCCGTGCTGTATAGCGATCCGCAGCGACTACCGCAGCAACTCCCTGACCGACGTGGCAAACTTTGTCGATTGCGAGGACGTAGTGTTTGGGTATCCGGAGCGTTTTATCCTCCCCGCTGGTCGGCAAGGTGCCGACCTGATCCTTGATCTCCGCTCCGTTGACGACCGCAACGACACCGGGATGGCGGCGTGCCGCATTGGTCTCCATGGTTTTGATATGGGCGTGCGCGTAGGGGCTTCTCAAGATCGCGACGTGAAGCGTATCGGGAAGATTGATGTCGTCCGCATACTGGGCGAGACCGCGAATCAGCCGCGGATCCTCACGCCGCTTAACCTTGGCCCCCACTAGTTTACTTACCGGCATGTCGTTCCCTGTCCTTGTCTCTATCTCGTTTTCTCTTTCATCTTTTTTGCGGCGTATTGCACCGCATCCACAATATGCTGATAGCCCGTGCAGCGACAGAGATTTCCATCTATTCCGTGGCGGATCTCCTCATCTGTAGGACTTGGATAGCGCAGAAGGAGCTGATAGGTAGAAAGGATCATCCCAGGCGTGCAGTATCCGCACTGAAGCCCGTGGCATTCCCAAAAACCCTCTTGCAGCGGATGAAGCTCTTCCCCTTTCGCCAACCCCTCGATGGTTAAAACCTCTCCGCCGTCGGCCTGGACCGCCAAAACAGTGCACGACTTCACCGCCTCACCGCCCACCATCACGGTGCAGGCACCACAGATGCTTGTCTCACAGCCAATGTGTGTGCCTGTCAGCCCGACCACATCTCGGAGGTAGTGGACCAGGAGGAGGCGAGGCTCTACCTCATGGGTGTAATGCACACCGTTGACACGGATGGAAATCTTCATTTTCGTTGCCATGCAAATTCTCTTTCTTCCTTACTCATTTTGATATATGAGGTGTCTATATCCTAATGCCATACAAGATTTCAAGTTTGTTTTTCTTCACCCTTCTTGTCTTTTTCCCTGCCCGACCTTTAGCCCAAGAGCCGGGGTATCCTCCCGAGCTTAAAAAGTTAAGTCCGACGCTAACCATAACCGATATGGGGAGCTGGAAACCTATCCGAAAGGGGGCGGAATTCCGCGAGGTGATCCTCGAGCGTATTCAACCCCACTATCTGATCTCCCTAAAAATGGTCCGAGTTGATACCCTCTGGATTGTCCCGCGCATCGTCCTCGGCCTTCGCTACAACTTGAAAGAGACCGATGTTAAAACCTTGGCGGAAAAAAGCGGCGCCATGGCGATGATCAATGCCAACTACTTCGACGAAAAGGGAAGGCCTTTAGGATTTCTCAAATTGGGTAGTAATAAGATCAACCGTCGTGTTTCGAAGAGTTCTCTATACACGGGCATCTTCGGCACCAAGAACCGACGTCCTTTCATCAGCCACCGAGACCAATTTTCTCCTGATCAGTCGGATGATGGGCTTCAAGCAGGACCACTGCTGATAACTAAAACGGAAATTTTATCCGTTACACGCGGGGCGGGAAAGCACAGCCGACGTTCCTTGATAGGTATCGACAAGGATCAGAGGCTGATCATCGCGGTCACGGACAATCTCTTGGGAGGGTTGAGTTGGGTGGAGTTGCAAAGATTTTTCTCTTCCAGTCCATGGCAGATGAACGTAACGGATCTCCTGAATCTCGATGGTGGCGGATCGGCACAGCTCTATGTTAAGGGTTTCCAGTTTGAAGAACACGTGCAAGGGACCACCAATGTTCCGGTAGCGATCGGGTTTTTTAAAAAATCACGATAATCCAGGATTTAGCCTAGTGAGAGGAACGAAACCCGGCTCAAATCCAGAGCCGTCGAGGGCAAGAGCCCGAGATAAACTGTTCCCAAGGCAGCGATGGCAATCGCCAGATAGAGATAGGGCGCGGCGATAAAAGGCTTCCCATCAACCCCTCCGTCCTCCATATACATCATCACGATAACCCTGAGGTAATAAATGACTGAAAGGAGACTGTTGAGGGCTCCTATGATGGCGAGACTGGTGTATCCG
>JAUXIP010000121.1 GCA_030620935.1 Deltaproteobacteria bacterium
CTCGCAGCGCTTCCCTGAGAACGGCCGCGGAAAGATCCGGCGGATATAACCTGCCGATGTAGGCTAAAATTTGCCCTCCGCCGTCGCGGCTGAAGAGCTGGCCGAGATGGATTTGGGTACCTTGATAGCTCCATATTATAAGAGCGCCAAGAACAGCCAGCGAGAGATAATTCCAAACGCTGGGTCGGGCTGCGGCTTCATGGGCAGACCAGGGGAGCGCTTTCGCTCCTTTTTCGGGAGGACTTCCGTTCATAGCATCGCCCGTATTTTAGCGCTGATGTAGTCCACCCCCGACACCATAATAAAGAGAATGATAAGAAGGGCCAGAACCTCGTGGAAGTTGAACATGCGCATGGAAATCTCGATCGCCTGACCGAGGCCGCCGGCGCCGACCAAACCCAAGACGGCAGAGGCTCGCACCGCACATTCCCAGCGGTAAAGGGTGTAGGAGATGAAGTTCGGTAAGACCTGGGGAAACCAGCCGTAAAAGAAAATTTGCAGCTTACTGGCGCCGGTGGACTGAAGGGCTTCTAAGGGACGGGGGTCGACCGCCTCAAAGATCTCCGAGTAGACCTTTCCCAGCATCCCTCCATAGGCGACGCCGATAGCGAGAACTCCGGGAAACGGTCCTAACCCCACGGCGCCGACGAACATAGTTGCCCACAGCAACTCATGGATGGAACGGAATAGGCTCAAAATTCCCCGGGCCACTCCATAGATCGATAGACGCCACGCGAAACGCCCTGGAGATCCCTCAGTATCCGCTTCGTTGAGAACTCCTCCCAGGCTGAAGGTCCGGGTCGCTAAGATGCCCATAGGGAACCCGATCATAATGGCGATGAGAGTCCCCATGATCGATATTTGAATGGTCTCCAACGTAGGACGGACCATCAAGGAAAGAAAATCCCAGGACAGCTCCGGGGGAAACATCCCGCTCAAAAATTTCCAGAGATTTTCTCTTGTCTCGGCCTCGAAAAGGACCAAAGGGTCCACCTCCGCCAACCTCCAGCTAAACACCAAGGTGACGAGGAAAAGGAAGCCGAAAATATAGGGGAAAGAGGACCGCTCGGATCTAATAGAGTTCTGAAACACCTTGCTCATAGGCTGCTCAAAAAGTTCTCAGATGCGAGGCGCGTGAAAATTCGACGAGCGGAGGCGTACTTGCCAGTACGTCGGAGCGAGGCGATTGAGCGCAAGTATTGTAACCGCCGGCCTGGGAGTGTCTCGAAGGGTCGATGCGTGGGACGAGGAGGATCACCCGTATCCCAAAGATACTCTCGTTACTGAGTCGAGCGGAATACGGACGTATCGCATCGACCCGGAGAGAGAGTCTCAGGCCGGCTGATGGCAGATGAGGCTTTTTCAGCAGCCTGCTAGTGATAGAGGGGAGCGCCGGATTCCTCATCCGATACCTCGCTTTGATCGTGCTCCGGGAGGTGGCCTGAGTAGAGCTCCTCCAGCAAACCGTCGGAGATCTTGTCGGGAGAAAGGTCGAAAAGCGTGCTGCCTTTCTTTACACCTATGATTCTCGGAAAATAGGCGAGAGCCAAATCAACGCTATGAAGATTCATCAGCAGGGTCTTCTGAGTATTCCGGCTGATATCGATCAGTAGTTTGACCAGGGCCGATGCCAGCGAAGGATCGACTGATGAGACCGGCTCGTCCGCTAAAATAACCTCGGGATCCTGAATCAACACCCGGGCGATGGCGACTCTTTGCTGCTGTCCACCGGAGAGTTCATCCGTCCGTGTAAAGATCTTTTCTGCAATGCCGACCTGACTTAAGGCCTTATAGGCCAGCTCTACATCCGAGGGTCGGATCAACGAAGCCACGGAGCGCAAGGTCGACCAACGACCGAGCTGACCGGAGAGGACATTATGAATGACTCTAAGGCGTGGAACCAAGTTGTGCTGCTGATAAATCGTGCCGATCTTTCGCCGGACCTCGCGTAACCTTTTGCCGTGCAGCTTCTCGACCGCGTCTCCATCGATCCACAACCGGCCTTCGGTCGGTCTTAGGGTACAATTGAGAATGCGGAACAGAGTCGTTTTTCCGGCACCGCTGGGACCGATGAGAGCTACATTCTCTCCTCGACTCACGTTTAGATCGATGCCGTTCAGCGCAATTTGGCCTTTAGCAAAAACTTTGGCAATCTTCTCTAAACGATACTGGTGTACCACTGATATCCAACCTTCAGTTGACCTTGAGCAGTCCAGTAGCCAAAGCTGCGTCTTCTATACCCTTCCAATCGGCATCCTTCGCCGTGATGTACCTTTTGGTCCCGTGTAGATCGAGCAGCTTTTTGTGCCCCGGGTTGTTATAATCGAGCTTTAGAAAAGCCTTGCGGATCTTTTCTACTAAGCCCTTATCCACGCCACCTCGTACGACCCAAACATAATCCATGTAGGGAGGAGTAGTCCAAAACACGTTGACTTTGCTGGGATCGACTTTTTTCGTTTTAACCAGCTTATCCCAGACCAGGAAGTTCAAGGCCCCGGCATCGACCTTGCCGGCCTCCACCCATGCCGCTGTGGCATCATGGGCTCGGCTGAAGTTGAACCTGGCGAAGTCTCTTTCCGGTCTGATCCCCGCCTGCAGCAAGAAATATCGAGGCATGAGATGACCTGAGGTAGAGCTGACGCTGCCGAAGGAAAAGGTTTTTCCTTTAAGGTCTTTGAGGGACTGAATCCCGGTGTTCGTGCCGGTTATAAACTCGCTTTTGAACTCCGCGTCTTCTTTTCGCATCGCGATGCGGGTGGCGCCTTTGGCCCGCCGAGCCGCCTGGACCGAAGTGAACCCACCGTACCAAACCAGATCCAGCCGGTTGGCTGCCAATCCTTCGACCGTCGCTGCGTAATCCACCACGGGAGTAAATTTCACCGGGATACCGACTTCTTTAGAAAGATAGTTAGCAAACGGAATATAAATACGGAACAACTCCTGCGGATTTTCATCCGGTATCGCGGAGACCCGAAGCTCCTTGAGAGGTTCTTGCGCAAAAAGCTCGGCGGTAGCGATCGGCAAAACGAAAAATAATGCTAGAATAATTCCTCTTTTCATTAGGGTCTCCTCCCAGATTGGAGATACTCTTATTAGGAATCCCGCCTATAAGTCAAATAGTAAATCTCTATAGATTCCAACCTGCCCCAAAATTTTCTATGGAAGGGAGGAGTCAGGAATGTCTCAGGAAATGAACAAAGGCTTGAGACACGGGGGAAAGGGTCCGATGACGATGAAAAATCTGGTAGAAGTCCCGTTCGAGCTTGAGACCTTGGATAGGAATGTCTTTGAGGAGGCCGTCCTGAATTTCCCTCCGGATAGAGGTGCGGGAAAGGATGGAAATCCCAAGGCCGGCGATCAGGGCTTCTTTGATCGCCTCAGTACTGCCCAGTTCCATGATCACATTGAGGAGCTTTTCGGGCTCCTTTCTTTTTCGGCTGACAAGGTTACGGAAGGAGCGCAGCGTCCCGGAGCCACCTTCACGAGAGATAAAGCCTTGACTCTTGAGATCGCTTAGGTTAACAGCCTTGAGCCGAGTCCACGGATGGCCCTTGGGCACGGCAAGAACCATTTCGTCTTTCCAAATCCTATGGAAAGATAGTCTCCCATCCTGTCCTTTGAAGCCCACAAAGCCCAATTCTACCTCACCATCCAGCACGGCCTGAACAATCCCAGCAGAGTCCCCGATGCGCAGAATCGGTTTGACCTCGGGATACTTCCGGATAAAGGTCCCCAATTTCTGCGGCAGGATGTATTCACCGGGGATATTGCTGCCGCCGATCTGAAGTTCTCCTCGAACTTTCCCTTGGAATTGGTCCAGTATCGCAAGGGTTTCTCTTTTAAAAGTCCACAAAACCTTGGCTCGCTCCAAAAGGAGCTGGCCTATCGCTGTAGGTGTTGCCTCCCCACCTGCGCGATTTAGAACTTTTGACCCTAGCTTCTCTTCGAGATCCTGGATGTGTGTGCTGACCGTAGGCTGGCTCAAGGAGAGATGTTTCGCCGCGAGTGAAAAACTCCTGAACTCAGCTACCCAATAGAAGACCTCAAGCTTGCGAAGGTCCAACTCACCTTTTGCTTTGGCCATTGTCCAACCTGTCGCCCATTAAATGAGAAGTGAATTGGCATTGTCAACCTTCTCCGTTCCGGCTATATTTTTGCCTATGGCTAAACAATCGCCACTCACAGAGCTGCACCGAGCCAACGGGGTCCAGTGGAACGAAGAAGACGGATGGATGTTACCAGCTCATTTTGGCGATCCGCTGAAAGAATACCAAAGCGCGCGCGCCCATGTCGGGCTGCTCGATCTTGCTCACAGATCTATTCTCCGATTCACCGGAAGCGACCGCGTCTCCTATCTCCAGGGAATGGTTTCCAACGATGTAAAAGCTTTGACTCAAGGAGACGGAACCTACGCCACTATCCTAGATGTTCACGGCAAAATCCAGGCGGATGTTAGAATCTTCTGCACGGAAGACTTTTTCCTTATGGATTGTTGGGAACCTTTGAAAGAAAGAGTGGTCGCTCATCTCAGCCGTTATCTGATCGCCGACGACGTTGAGATCACGGACTTGGCAGAGGAGTATGCAATTCTGTCCCTTCAGGGACCCAAGGCACGGCCGATTCTCGAAACTTTTCTATCGCCTGATTCGATCCCCTCCAAAGAACTCAGCCACTCTACGATCAGTATGGTTGAAAGCAATGTCCGTCTAGTTCGATCTAATCACACAGGAGAAGAAGGTTTCGACCTCATCGTCCCTCTCAAGGACTTCGAAGCCGTGGCCTTGCGGATTCAAGAAGCCGGAAAGAAGTTTTCTCTCCAATGGGTCGGCACCCAGGCCCTAGAGCTCCTTCGGGTCGAAGCCGGAATCCCCCGCTATGGCGTAGACATGAATGAAGATAATCTCGTGCTGGAAGTTGGATTAGATCGGGCCGTGAGTTTTGATAAAGGCTGCTACCTCGGGCAGGAAGTTGTGGAACGAATTCGATCTCGAGGTCATGTTAACAAAAAGCTCGTTGGCCTGTCACTCGAAGGCAACTCCGTTGCAAATAAAGGAGAACCGATCCGTTCCCAGGGAAAAGAGGTTGGACAAGTGACAAGCTCGATTGTCTCGCCGGCTTTGAAACGTCCTCTGGCGCTGGGTTATTTGCATCGAGACTACGTTCAGCCGGGCACGCAGGTGATTGTCGACCATGCTGGGGCTATGATCTCTGCGGTGGTCTCTGCTCTACCCTTTTATAGGCCCTCATAATCCGTTTTCTCTTGAATCCCCTTTTGCACTGAGATAAATGTAACCGGACTAACGCTGAAAGGAGCTTGAGAGATGGCCGAATTCTTAAAAGTCTGTAAAACAAGCGATGTCCCGGCGGGTTCGGGAAGGACAGTCGACGTCAAGGGGAAGCCGGTGGCAGTCTTCAATGTCGATGGTAATTTTTACGCCATCAGCGATACCTGCATTCACCGTGGCGGTCCGCTAGGGGAAGGAGAGTTGGAGGGGAAAGTCGTTACCTGTCCGTGGCATGGTTGGCGATACGACGTCATCTCCGGAGCAAACGAAACCAATCCCTCAGCCCCCATAGCAAAATATGAGGTGAAAGTAGAAGGCGAAGATCTTTTAGTTGGAGCTTGATAGGGAAGATTTTTGAGGGACCCGCCGCCTCGTGAAGAACCTTCCGTGGCAGCGGGCCTTTCTTTTTTTGCGCAGCTAGCCCCGGTTGACCTTGTCCAGCTCCGCCAGCAGCTCCTTGTTTTCCGGGACGCCCTTTTCATATTCCTTCCGGAAACGGATTACCCCTTGCTTATCGATGATGAAGACCGCCCGTTTGGGATACCCCTCTGGTCTCAAACAGTCATACATGCTGCATACGGCGCCGTGAGGATAAAAATCGGAGAGCATGGGAAAGTTGATGCCTCCCATCTTTTCAGCAAACGCCTTGTGAGAAAACGGAGAATCCACGCTTACGCTCAGCACCTGAGCGTCCCTCGCTTCGAAGTCCTTGCGCTCGGCCTCGAAGCTGGTTAATTCCCGCTGTCAACCGCCGGTAAAATCCAGCGGATAAAAGGCGAGGACGACATTTTTCTTTCCCAGATAATCTCCAAGTCCGACCTTTTCCTCTCTCGAAATCGGCAGGCTAAAATCAGGGGCCTTTTCCCCCACATTGGGCATCGCCATAAAAAACCTCCTCGCTGTTACTTATTTGGGCTCCCTTTTATCAAGTCTGTTTTTGAAGGTAAAGTCGGATATAATCCTTGAGGGCATCTTTCGTGCTGTGAAAGGCAAGCTCATCCCAGGGGATTTGAGAGGCGGCAAAGGTGCGAGCCTCTACGGACTCGTCTCCCGCCTTAAGCTCTCCGCCGACCACATCGGCCGCGTAGACCACGATCACGTTGGGAGAACGGGGATAGGAATAGACATCCAACAAGGAGGAAAGGCGCACATCAACGTAGGACTCTTCTTGGGTCGCTCGAATGGCCGCCTCTTGAACGCTTTCTCCGCGATCCACGTAGCCTCCCGGAAAGACCCATTTCCCTCAGCCCGGCTCCACCCCTCGACGCAATAAAACC